>CAMBEV010000039.1 GCA_945865595.1 Nannocystis exedens
GAACTCGGTCTGCGCCCGGGCGGCGTGAAACGACAGGCTGACCCAAAGTGGATCGCTTAGGTGGAACATGAGTGTGGGTCCTACCGACGCGAGATAGGACGGGTTGCCTTGAGGACCGAAGGAAACGAGGCCCCGCAAGAGAAGCAGGAACGTCGGCGAAATAGCGTACCCAAGCTCGGCCGTGAGGCCGGCGGTTGCGGAGAACTTTGACGACGTCGGAATGTCGCCAGGTGGCAGCGCGATATACGGAGCCCAGGTGAACGCGCCACCGGCGATGAAGCCTTCAGACACAGGGCGCCCATTGGTGGGCGCGACTTTCTTGGTGCAGGCGGCGGCGAGCCCCGACAGATCCACTTCCCGATGCTCGCTCGGCTTCACCTCGATTGCGCTCCGTCGTACTTGCGCCTTGCCGCATGTCGCGACCAATTCGTAGCTTCCCGGGTTCCGAAATAGCGGCTGCCCAAAGAGAGCCGTGTTGATGGGTTCACCCGCCAGCGCGACGGCGAGCTCTGTCTCACCTGCGCCGACCCGAAGGGTCATGCGGGGCATGCGCGTCATCAGATCGCCGAGTAGCTTCTCGAGCTGTTTGCGCGCGGCAGCCGAGCGCGGCGTTTCTGCGCGCTGCTGCGGAAGTCGGCTCGCACTGAGCGCGCGATCGCGGGCTTCAATGAGCTCACCCAGTGCCTCGTGCGCATTTGCCCAACCGAGCCCGATGATGGGTGTGGGCGTCGCCGCGTACGCACCCTCGAATTTCGCAATCGCCTCGCGCATAGCGCCATCGGAGGCGAGTCGCGTCGCCTCTGTGTACAGAGCGCGAGCGGTCTCTCGGCTTGCAAGTTCGTCAGCGTGCGCGACGCTACCGCCACAGAATAGAAGGAAGGAAATCGAACGCAGGAGGAATTTCATCGGGGTCCAAAAATCGCGGTTCCTACGCGCACGTGAGTGGCGCCGTGCGCAATCGCGCTCTCGAGATCGTCCGACATTCCCATCGAGAGCTCAACTATCTCATCGTTGCCTCGCATGGTCTGGGCAAGCGCGGCGAGTCGAGCGAAGATTGCGCCCGCCGCGACGGCGTCGCCAGCAGGAGGCATCGTCATGAGCCCCGCGAACGTGAGGTGCCCGGCCCTTCGGAGGTACTCCACGATGCACGGCGCGCCCGCTTCGGTGCATCCAGTCTTTGCGGGTTCGCCACTCAGGTTGACCTCGACGAACGCGCGCATTGGACGGCCCGCGTGCTTCTTTTCGATGGCTGCCGCAAGGTGCAAGCTGTCAATGGAGTGAATCGTATGACAAGCGGCAAGTAGATTTACCTTGTTGGTCTGCAGGTGACCGACGAAGTGCCAGTCGAGCTCGGCGAGGTGCGAGAGCTCGCCTGCCTTGGTCACCAACTCCTGGGCGTAGTTCTCGCCGAACGCGCGCTGGCCAGCCGCGTACGCCTCGGCGATGGCCTCAGGGGGGTGCCGCTTGCTCACAGCGATGAGCTTTACCTCGGCCGAATTGCGACCACAGGCACGCGCGGCGTCGTCGATGCGCGCGCGCACCGCGGTGAGTCGCGCCGCGATACTCACCGGAAGCCCTTGCGGACGCGTGCCTGCACGATCATGGTGTCGCTATCGGCCGAGAGGGCTTCACCTGCGAAACCGCCTTCGAGACTAATCACCTGGAAGCCGTTGTAGTGGAGCAACGCAAGCCACTCTTGCGGAAAGAACTGTCTGTGCGTGAGCGGCGTCACCCATGCGTCCTCTGGCGATTCAACGGGCGTGAACAGCATCGACACGCTGAGGACCTGCGAGATCGGATCGTAGTCGAAGTACTCATGATTCTTGACGATGCACCCCGCCCCCGCGTGCTTGAATCGACCTGCGTAGTAGGCCCGCTCAGGATCGCGCGCGAGATCGACGGCGTTCGGCGGCGTGATGTCGACGACGAAGCGCCCGCCCGGCTTCAGGTGCTCACGTACGCGCGCAAGAAACTTCTCGACGTCTTGCCGCGTGTAGAGGTGAAGGGCGGTGTTGAACCCGCAAAAAACCAGGTCGAACTTTTGAGCGAGGCGAACGCGTTTCATGTCGCCGCGACGAGCGCTCACACGTTTTCGCACCTCCACGGGTTCCAACTTCAGCTGAGCGCGCAGGCTCGCGAGCATCGGCGCGGAGTGATCCACCGCGGTTACATTTACGCCCTCGCGGGCGAGCGGCAGCGTGATGCGGCCGTTGCCCGCACCGTACTCAAGCACGGACCCGCCAAGGCGCAGCGCCGTGCCAATGTAGTAGGCGACGTCGTACGTCCGCTTCTTGTAGGTCTGGTCGTAATAGGCCGGGTCGTCGTAGTGGGCGAGCGCACCGGCGCGGTGTGTTTTTGCGCTCGCCGGCATCGAAGGAATCGTTAACCCACTACGAGCAACAGGAAAGCCCACGCGAAATTCAGACAGCGTCCTTCTTTTGCATCATGGCGATGTGCTCGACCACCGCGTCGAGGCTTGGGCGATGAAAATGCACCCGACCGGTTGCAATTTCGCGCAACGCCGACACAGGCGCCTTGTTCTTCGAGTGAACGAGCGGGGTCGCGCCCTTCATCAGCTGGCGCGCGCGAAGCGCAGCGAGAACGACCAAAGCGAAGCGGTTATCTTCGCGCTCAAGACAATCTTCGACGGTGACGCGTGCCATGGTGAAACCTCGTGTGCGCGCCGGAAAAAGCGCGGGGTCGGGACACTAGCGATCTCGTTACGGCGACGCAAGGGCAGCGCTCGGAGCTGGACACATGCGCAGTGCCTTACCAGCGCGAAGCGACCCTCTGAATGAAGGCGTAGGGGTACCCGAGATCGAGCTGGCTCGCGGCGTCGAGCTTGCCCACGTCGGCCGCCCCAAGGGTCAGCTTCGCCGCCGCCAAGTTGCCCTCGAGTTGCTCGGCCGTTCTCGCGCCGAAGATGACGGACGTTACGTGCGGCCGCTGCATGAGCCACGCAAGGGCCACCGAAGCTGGCGTCGCGTTCATCTCCTGCGCAACGGCTCGGACGCACTCGAGAACGCGCCAGTTTTTTTCGTTCTTCAGATCGACCCATGCGCTCGCCTGCTTACCGAGGCGCGTGTCGTCCTTCATTGCGTCGTCACGGTTGTACTTGCCCGAGAGAAACCCACCTGCGAGCGGCGACCACGGCAGAATTCCGAGACCATAGTCGCGACACACGGGCACGTGCTCACGCTCGATCTCGCGCGCGACCAAACTGTACTGCATCTGCAGCGAGACAAATCGTGAGAGGTGCTCGGTCTTGCTCGTCCACAGCGATCCGACGAGGCGGTAAGCCGCGTAGTTGCTCGCACCAAGGTAAAGAACCTTGCCTTGTCGTACGAGGTCGTCGAGCGCCCGCAGCGTCTCCTCTTCCGGGGTCTCGCTGTCCTGCATGTGGATTTGGTAAAGATCGATGCGATCAGTCTTAAGCCGTCGCAGGCTGTCTTCGGCCGCGCGCATGATGCGGTAGCGAGATGCGCCCGTGCCATTGGGCCCGGCGCCCATGCGGAAACGAACCTTCGTTGCGAGGACCACATCGTTCCGCTTCTTGACCTTTTCGAACCAGGCTCCAATGACGCGTTCGGAGAGGCCGTCCTCACCGTACACGTCGGCGGTATCGATGAAGTTGATGCCGCCTTCGAGTCCTTGGTCGAGCAGCCGGTGCGACGTGGCCTCGTCACATCCGAGCTTGTGCATGAAGGACTTGTCGTTGGGCTCGCCGAACGTCATCGCCCCAAAGCAAAGCGTCGAAACCTTGAGGCCACTTTGGCCGAGCGTTCGGTACTCCACGGGACACCTCGCAAATTGTAACTATGTAAGTGTTGAATTACGGCTTGCAGTTCGCGTGTGCCTTGATCGGCGCGCCGGCGAACGTCCCCGCGATCTCAGTGAGCTTGACGCCGTGCTGTCCGTGCGGAACCCAAATGAGGCGCCCGGAGGCGTGGCCGAGCACCGCCTCTTTGCCCTTGAATGGGGTCGATTTGTAGGTCTTGAAGTCGATGACCCACGAGTGCTTGATGCGCCACGTGACGCCGTCGATCGCGAGCGCCGCGGGTGGTACTTGGGTCGGGTCGCCAAGGCTGATGCCCGCGGTGGGTTCCTTCGCGAGGGGGAACGAAACGAAGCGCTTGTCGCCATCCTTCGCGCTGGTGAGACGGACTTGGTAACCCGTGTCGGTGCACTCGATGACCACGCGTTCGAACTTCACTTGCCCGTTGTTGTAAGTGCCGGCGAGCGGCGTGGACGGTGCCTTTGTGAGATCGGCATAGACTTCGTTAGGTCCCGCATCGACTGCTCGCTCGAGAATTGCCTTGAGCGGGTTGCTGGGATCCATCTTGCTCGTGTCGATGATCTCCCCTTCCTTGTAGGCGTTGAGGACGGTGGCGTCGGAAGCTTGCGCATCGCGCGGCGTTGCCGACGGTGAGGCCGACGGCGTAATCGCGGGTGTTGCTGCCCGCGGGGCGCTCGCGTCTGTCGTGGCGGGCGTGTCGGCCTTCGCCGCCGGCTTGTCGCAGGCGAGCGGGCATGAAAATAGGACAGATGCAGTTGCGATTGCTTGAATCCGCATGAGGGTCACCTGAGGATTATGGGGTAGGCGCCTGCTGTCTAGCGCTTGTCGACTTGCACGTAATCGCGCTTCGTCGCACCGGTATAGACCTGGCGGGGTCTGCCGATTTTGGTCGACGTGTCTTCGATCATTTCTTTCCAGTGGGCGATCCAGCCCGGCATGCGGCCGAGTGCAAAGAGCACCGTGAACATGCTCGTCGGGAAGCCCATCGCGCGGTAGATGAGGCCCGAATAGAAATCGACGTTCGGGTACAGCTTGCGTTCGACGAAGTACGAGTCCTTCAGCGCTGCTTCTTCGAGTTCGATCGCGATGTCGAGGAGTGGATCGCGGATGCCGAGCTTGCCCAGCACCTTGTGAGCGGCCTCTTTGATGATCGTCGCGCGCGGGTCGAAATTTTTGTAAACGCGATGGCCGAAGCCCATCAGTTTGAAGTTCGAGCTCTTATCCTTCGCAAGGTCGACGTACTTCTTGACGTTGCCGCCGTCGTTGCGGATCTCTTCGAGCATCTCAAGCACTTCTTGGTTCGCGCCACCGTGCAGGGGCCCCCACAGCGCGCAGATGCCAGCCGCGACTGAGGCGAACAAGTTCGCGCGGCTCGAGCCGACGAGGCGCACGGTCGACGTCGAACAATTTTGTTCATGGTCGGCGTGCAGGATGAGCAGGAGGTTCATCACCTTCTCGAGCTCCGGATCGACTTCGTAGTCTTCGGACGGCACGCCGAACATCATGTGAAGGAAGTTGCCGCAGTACTTGAGGGAGTTTTTTGGGTAGACGACTGGTTGCCCGATCGACTTTTTGTACGCAAAGGCCGCGATCGTGCGCACTTTCGAAATCAAGCGCGCGATCGTGATGTCGAGGACTTCGTGGTTATCGACGTTGAGCGTGTCTGGGTAGTAGCTCGACAACGAGCAGACCATCGCCGAGAGGATCGCCATCGGGTGAGCGGTCGGCGGGTACCCCTCGAAGAAGTGCTTCATGTCCTCGTGGATGAGCGAGTGGCGCGTGAGCAGCGTCGAAAAGTGATCGAGCTTTTGCTTGTTGGGTAGCTCTCCGTAGATGAGCAGGTAAGCCGTTTCGACGAACGTCGACTTCTCGGCGAGCTGCTCGATGGGGATGCCGCGGTAGCGCAGGATGCCCTCGTCTCCATCGATGAAGGTGATCGCGCTCTTGACCGAGGCTGTGTTCATGAACGCGGGGTCGAGCGTGACGAGGCCAGTTTTTGCGCGAAGAGCCCCGATATCGATCGCCCTCTCTTGCTCGCTACCCATCACGAGCGGGGCTTCGAACGTTGTGTTGCCAAGCGTAATGGTTGCCTTTTCCGTCACAGCAGAACCTCCGAAATACGTCCAACTATCGCGCGATCCGGCGCATGCTACGCAGTGCGGCAGGCGGCGCCTAGCGAATATTTGGGGCGTCATTTCGGTTACAACAGGGGTCGAGGATTCTCGGGTTGGCGCATCGTGTTCGCACCGTCATGGGTTACATTTTGCGCGCGGCGCTGGTGCTGTTCGTCTTCGGCGGCATTCCGGGCTCGGCGCTGCACGCAATTTTAGATCCCGCCGAATGGGGCAAACTGGACGGCACGCCTGAGGGGGCCCAGACAGCCTTGACGATTCGCGTTCGCACGCTCGACGATGAGCCGATTGCGAAGGCCACTGTGCGGGTGTTCGCGTTGACTGCCGCCAAGGTCGCGCTCGTGCGCACCACCGAGACCGCCGAAAATGGCGACGCGAGCATCGCAGGCGTTCCTCTGGCCGAGGTTTGGGTCATCGTTGAAAAAGACGACTACGCGCGCGCGTCGAGCCATGTGGTGCTCGGTCTCGAGGCGCGCACGATTGAGCTGCACCTTAAAGAAGAGGTGCTGCACATGGTTCACGTCGTTGACGATAAGGGTGCGCCGGTGGTGGCGGACGTGGTCGTCGAAATGGGCGACGTTGTGCCGGTGGGTGCGCGAACGGGCGCCGATGGTCTCGTGACGGTGCGGCACCTGAGCGAGCCACCGTGGACGATTCGCGTGCGTGCGCCAGGCTTTGACGAAGTGACGGTGCGGGTGCCGGAAGAAGCCGAGCGTACGAAGGTGGTGCTCGGCAAGCTGGGGGGACTACTCGTTGAGATTCTCTTGCCGTCGGGCCAGCCGGCCGCGGGTGCGCACCTGTCGATAGCGGGGCCGCAACTGTGGCCACCTCAACGAGCAACGAGCGACGAGCGTGGGCACGTGCGCATCGCGAGCCTTGCGTCAGGGAGCTACGCGTTGCGCGCAACGCTGGGGCAGCTCGTATCGTCAAGCGACGCCCTTGTTGCAATCGACAAGGGAGTTGACAAGTCGGTCACCATGAAGCTCGAGCAGGGGCAAATGTTGACTGTCAATGTTACAAATGGTGTTGCCGGCGATGCGCGGCCGATTGCGGATGCGCGCGTCATGCTTGCTGAAGGCGGGCTTTCGCCGTTTCCGCTCGAGGGGAAAACGGGTGGCGACGGTCGTGTGACGCTCGGGCCGTTCGCTAGAGGAGGTGCGGCGATTTCGGTAAGCGCCGATGGGTTCGTTCCCCGCGGAGCGATCGCTGTGCCGGAGCCGTCACCGGCAGAGTTTCGCGTGGGCCTGAGCCGGGCAGGCACCTTGCTTGGTCGCGTCGTTGATGGTCGCGGTCAGGTGATCGACGGCGTGACCCTTGAAGTGATCGGGACCGACTTGACGGGCGGGCCGATCGCCGACGACCCGCGGCGCAGCTTGTTCCAAGCGACGCACTTCGACGCCATGTTGGGTGGGCCGCGGGCGCTCGTCTCTGCGGGAGAGCTCGGCGTGATGCCTGGGGCTGTGCCCGGAATTCCTCGTGCGGGGGCCTCACCAAGTGTGGTGGCGCTGGGAGGTGTACCGACCTCTCGAGGACCGGCTCTTGGCGACCCTTGGGTTTCGCGCGCCGATGGATCGTTTCGGCTCAACCCTGTGACGCCCGGCCGCGTGCGGGTGTTCGCGCGGCATCCTCAATATGTCGAAGCGATGAGCGACATGGTGGTGCTTGAGCCCGGTGGCGAAGCGAAAGTCGACGTCGTGATGCGTGGGGGCGCGACGCTCGAAGGCGTGGTGAACGACAGTCGTGGCCAACCGGTGGCGCGCGTCCGCGTGGTGGCTGCTGCGACCGAAGGTACCTACGAACGCTCGACCTACACCGCGACCGACGGAACGTTTGCATTCGCGTCGGTGCCCGACGACCTCGTACTCACGGCCTACGCACCCGACGAGAGTGAAACGTCAGTGCGCACCCGCGTCAGCCTCGCCGAGGGCGGCAAGAGAAAGGTGACGCTCGTGCTTCCTGAATCGCGCGCGGTCCTGCCGGTGCGTGTGACCGATGACCGCGGCTACGCACTTGAAGCGGCACAGGTGAGCGCCCTGTCGCTCGACCCGAACACGCTGCTACGCACAACGGCGTTCACCGACAAGCAAGGGGAGGCCGCGCTGCGCGGTGCCAAGGGTGTGCCCCTGCGGGTGCGTGTTCTGGCGCCACGCCATGCCCCAAAGGTGGTGACGACTGACGGCAAGGCCGATCAGTTGCGGGTGGAGCTCGACCCTGCGGAAACCGCAACCGGAGAAGTGCGTGGGAAACGCACCGGCGATCGGGTGGTCGGCGCGCAAGTGACGATCGTGGGCGAAGCCGGCGTGTTCAATGCAGCAACGGGAGCCGACGGCACGTATTCGATCGTTGGCGTCGGTGCGGGGCCCGCTCAGCTGCGAGCGCGCGCTGTTGGATATGTAACTGAAACAAAGTCAGTTACAATTGTGGCCACCAGTCACAGGAGACCCCAAGCCCTGCCTCGGCTCGAACTTGCCGAAGAGGGCGTCGTCGAGGGCGAAGTGGTCGATGAACGCGGCCAGCCGGTTGCCGGTGCACGCATCGCACAAGGCCACGTGCCGACCTACGTCGTCAACAAAGTGAACTATGGTTTCGCGGTTGCCGACGAGCGCGGCCGCTTCAAGTTGAGCGAGCTCCCCGAAGGGCGAGTGACTCTTGAAGCCTACGCGCCTGATGTGGGCCGCGGCGCGAACTCAGACGTGAAGATTGTTGCGGGGCGCACTACGTTCGGCGTGCGCATCGTTGTGCACCCGATCGCAGAGCGCGGGTACGATCCGGCAGGCGCAGGGAGCGTCGCCGTGACGCTAGGCGAGAGCGATGCCCAAGAGGTCGTGGTGATGTCCGTGGCCGCCGGCAGCGAGGCTGAACGAGGCGGACTTCGTTCGGGCGACGTCATCGAGGAGGTCGCCGGCAGTCGCGTCACGACGATTGCCGATGCGCGCAAGAAATTGAGCGGGCCGGTCTCCCATGACGTGCTCGTCACCGTCGAGCGCGGCGGCAAGAGGATCGCCCTGCGCGTGGCCAGGGAAGCGGTGCGACGGTGAACAAACTGCACCCGGTGACAACAATTCGGCTAACGCCCTGGCCGTCATTTCGCTAACGTGCCGCCGAATTCCCTCAAAACGACGGGTTATTACGGCGGCGCGCTAATTGCGGAGGCTCGCCCGTGGAGGTCAAATGAGATCGATTTGGATGGCGAAGCTCAGCTTTGCGGCGCTTGTTGGATGCAGTGTTGCTGGTGTTGGTGGCGGACTTGGGATGGCGGGCTGCGCGACAGAGCGCGATCCGATCAACCGTACCCAAGCCGGCATCGTCGATAAAACGTTTTTCTTGGGGCCTAACCTCCAAGATTACCGCGACGATCCGGAGTTCCGTACAAAGAGCTTCAACATCGACAGCGCGGTCAATACGTCGAATTACAGCGGCACGATTGGCGGCGCATCCGCCGTCGACCGCGCGCGTTGGGAAGTGACCGAGGACTGGCTCTTTGCCCGCCGCTCGTACCAAGAGTCGCCCGGTGCAGACAATCGCGCACTGCCGCGCAAAGAAGTGTCGCCTGGCGTTTGGGAATTCCCCGCCAAGGCCAACGGCACGATCATCGCGGCCTACCATATCGAAAGCCACTTCGACGTTCGTCGCGACTACAACTCGCAAACGGGCGAAGAGAACAACGTCATCGTCGAGAACACCTCCGATCGTCCCTGGTACGAGCGCGCCCAAATGCGCGTCGACTGGTCGCAAAACCACGCCGAAAGCACGAGCGGTGCGGACACGAGCTGGGTCTTCGGCGAGGGCTCCCAAGTAACGGCCATCCAGTACGCGACCACCAACGAGAGAGACGACGACCGCCCGCACTTCGACGCGGCGGCCGGCTACTTCGACGTCACCAACAAGTACCAGCTCAAGCCCGACATCCTCCCTGAGTTCGGCATGTACGAGTGTGTCATCACTGGCTTCTTCGGCGGGACGTCGTCAGGCGACTGCAGCCCAACGGAAGTCAAGCTCCGAAGCTCGTATGTCAAGCTGACGGGCAACGAGGACTTCGAGCCTTTCGAAGAATCGATCGCCTCGCGCGACATCGTCGGAAACTGGGGCAACGCCGGCAGTAATTACAACCGTGAATACGGTGGCGCGCCCATCACCGCTTGGGACCCGCAGTACGGCTTCACCGATGCGAAGACCAAGACCTTCTTCGCGATCCACAACATCTGGGAGAAGAGTCACCAGGCCGTCGCTTGCGCGAGCAACGCCGACGCAGATGCGGACGGCACCGCAGACGCGTGTGCCAATGATGTTACGGGGTACGGCCTCAGCAAAGGGTCGCAGTGTGACATCCAGATCGGCAAGTGCACCCTTCCGATCCGCGATCGCTCCGTCAAGACGATCGGCTACTGGCTCAACGCAGACGTGCCGCTCGACCTCCTCGACCAGGTTGGAGCTGACGGCAAGGTGACCGTCGGCGGTCCCATTGAAGAGATGACCATCACGTGGAACCAACTCCTCAAGGTCGCGGTCGCCACGCGTCGCGAAGTCGAGTGCCGACGCACCAAGGACGGCGATCGCGACACCTGTCGCGCGCAGTTCTTCGCGGCACCTGGTCCTGACGGCAAGGACATGGTTGCGTACGGTGGCTGGGGCATCGACCGGACGCTCGACCTCGCGGTCGACAAGGGTCGCCCTACGTTCACGACTTGCCACAACCCTGTGCGCAGCTACGATCCGTCAAGCTGCGGAACTGTTGGCGAGGTCATCCGTCTCGGTGACGTTCGCAAGAACTACACGATCTACTGGCCCTACGCTTCCCGCGCGCCTTACGGCGGGGTTGCATCGATCGGTGGCGATCCGCTCACCGGCGAAATGGTCGGCGCGACGGCGACCATCATGGGGCGCTCCGCGACGGCAGCTGCCGCGCAGCAACGCGACATCATCCAGCTTGCGCTGGGCGACGTGAAGGTCGAAGAGCTGATCCTTGGCGGTCAGGCTCAGCGCTATGCCGACCTTGTCAAGAGCGGCAAGGTCGACACGAGCGCACCAAAGACGCCCGTCGACATCGCCGCGGCGGTGAAGAACATCGATCACGAAAACGTGAAGGCTGTCGTCAGCCAGTCAAACTCCGGCCTTGACGGGCTCAGCGCCGAAGCCAGGCAGCTCAAGCGCGCGGTGTTGCGCTCGCAAGACTCAGTCTTGTCGCCGCGCCTCGTGGCCAACGACCAGCGTCTCGACGCCTTGATTAAGCAACTTGACAGTACGGAATACAAGGCCGACATCGCAAACCGTGGCTTGCAGCAACTTGCTGCGTCGTCAAAGGACCAGAGCACCGCGGCCTACCAGGCCATCAAGCAGTTCTCGACGCAGGACCCTAGTCGCGTCCAGGATCTCTACGACCGCTACATGGCGTACCTCGGCAACAAGGGTGTCTGCTTCCACGACTCTGCGAACGCAGCAGGCGCGGGCAGCATCTACCAGCCGTCGCTCGCGCCCTACTACAAGGAGAAGTACGGTTCGCTCGACGTGAAAACGCGCGGCGTCCGGATCTACGAAGACCTTCTTCGCGAGGCGGTCAAGGGCATCGGCTTCCACGAAATCGGTCACGCGATCGGCATGCGACACAACTTCGCAAGCTCGTGGGACTCGCAAAACTACGCGCCTCAGTACTGGCAGCTGCGAACCAACGAAGGTCAGGCGACCACGATCTGCAAAGACCCGCGCACCGGTGCGACCGACACGTGCCTCGGGCCGCGCTACCTCGACCCACTGACCGACGACGAGCAGGGCGTTGGCAGCGAGCCGCGTCCTGGCATCGAGTACTTCGCAAACACCTCCACGATGGAGTACCAAATCGAGCGCTTCGGCGAGACCGTCGGTGCCGGTACCTACGATCTTCACACGATGAAGACGCTCTACGGTCGCGTGCTTCCAACGTTCGACGAACGCATCGTTGCGCCCGATCAGCAGCAGTATTTTGCTGTGAAGACGCTCTCGCAGGGCATCCCCTCAGAGCTCATCTACGCGCCCGGTAAGGGCTACGGCATGCACTACACAAAGGCTGCCATGACCGCGAAGGTGTTCGATGCCGCGCGCGACTGTCGTGATGCGACCGCCGCCGAGAAGGCCTCAGCGAAGTGGCGCATTGTTCACGGTAAAGTCTGCGCGTCTTCGCCGCAGAACCACCTCGCGTATCAAGACATGGAGTCGACCGAGATCGCCTTCAAGAGCGGAAAGACCACAACGCCCATCGGCGTCAACGGTGTCCGTTGGTCAGGCGTCGACGAGAACGGCGTACGCCTCATCCGTTGGCAGTACCGCTACGGCGAGGACTACAGCCGTGGGGGTTACATCCACGCGAAGCCAAGCGACGCCGGTGCTGACGTTTACGAAATCACGATGAACGCCACCAAGCGCTTTGACCTTACTTACCCCTGGTCGTACTTCCGCCGACTCAACAAAGAGTTCGCGTGGTGGTCACTTCCAAACGCGGTGGCGGGCAACACCTTCTCACGCATGCGCGCCTACCACTGGAGCACGACGACCGACATCGGCCGCTCGAACAGCGCAGCCGACCTCGCCAACGACGACCAAGATCGCCCTGCGGTCATGGCCTCGGCCGAGATGTTCAACTTCCTTCAGCGTGTGATCCTGATGCCAGAGCCGGGCTCGTACGGCGTGGGTGCGGACTCGACGCGGCGCACGGCGAAGCGCACGGGCGCACTTCCGATCTTCGATGTGCAGTCGGAGACCGAAGCGGCCAAGGGCTCGATCGGTTCGATCGGCATCATCGACGGTCGCTACGTCGGCATCGACTTCGACAGCGACCGCGGGGGCAGCTGGGACTACCAACGCTACCCAGAGCACGTCGGGTTCGACGAAGAGAAGGTTCTCGCGCTGCGAGACCTCGTTGATTCACGACCTACACTCTCAACGGTTTCGCGCGACAATGGACTCGATGGTCGCGACCCGTACATCAGCTTCCGCACGGACACCCCGCACGCCATCGACCGCTTGGTCGGCTCAATGATGTCCGAAGACTGGGAAGCACTCGGCTCCTCGCTGCTGTCTGACAAGAAGACGATTCAGAACTTCAACTTGCTCGACAAAGACGCGACGAAGCTCACCAGGCCTGCGGGCGCGGGCATCATCTTCCCCAACATGGGCTACGCAAACGAGCTCGGCACTGGCATCTACGCCTTGCTCTACTCACGCCTCAGCAGCGACATGGCGCTTGCCAACAAGATGCGCATTCGCATTGAGGGCGACTCGGGCCCGACGGTCGCGGCGTCACGGCGCATTTCGTTCAACGACCCGAGCTCGGGATACCGCTACATCGGCACGCGTTTTGGCAACGAGACCATTCAAGGTCGCGCAGTTGAAACCGGCATCGCTTCGCGCATGATCCAGCGCGCGAACGATCTCTTGGCCCTCGCCTACGAAGTGAAGAAGGATGGGGGCGGTAACCCAGTCCTCGACGCCTTCGGCGAGCCCGAGCTCGTTCTCGCGAACGGTCAGCCAAAATCGCTCGGCGCCGCGGCTGTGCTCACCCTTCAGCGCTACGTCGGACTCCTCGACGGCATGCGTCAGGTGAGCAAGATCCTCGGCGGCGGTCCGCTCGGCAGCGGTGGCGGCGACGGCGAGTAATCGCAGATAGTCAACACAGCTGACTATGCGGCCGCACCTCTTCGGAAGTGCGGCCGCAGTTGTTTTGTGGGTTGTCACACCGCAAGTAGCGGCAACGCTCGGCGCGGAGGCTTCACCACTGTCGGCTTGCCGGCGTGACCCAGCGCATCGAACGCGCGGCGATACGCGGCGAACGTTCCCCCATTGCGCACAGCGTCGATGACCGCGAGGCCCTCCGCCTCGCCGCCCTGTGCGAGCACGTACTCGACCCACGCCCACTTCGCGCTTGTTGAGCGCACGTCGGCGCGCCCACGAAGGCCACGCCTAAGCCGCGCGAGTCGTGCGTCGACCACGTCGATGCCCGCGTACGGCTGCAGGTCCAGCGGCGTGTTGCGCTTGCTGCAGAACGGCGCGATGCCAAGTGCGACGGGCACGATCCTCGAGAGCTCGGTGACGAAGGCGACGCACTCGTCGATGTCTTCGTCGGTCTCGCCAGGGACGCCGACCATCAAATAGAGCTTCAGTCGATCCATTTGATGAAGGCGTGCCATTTCAGCAGCCTTTAGGAGGTGCTTCGGCCTCGCCCGGCGATCGAGCAAATCGCGCACACGCTCGCTCGTACCATCCATGGCCGTCGTGAGCGTTCGATACCCGGCGCGCTTCAGAGCCCCCACGAACGCATCGCTGAGGCGGTCGGGACGCAGCGACGAAAGGCCCACTTCGCATCCGCGATCAGCAAGTGCGTTGACGATGTCCACGATCTTCGGGTGGTCGCTGACCGCCGCTCCCACCAAGCCGACGCGTTTCGCGTCCTGTGGAATCAGTTCGAGCACGCGTTCCATCGGCGCTATGCGCATGCCGCCGTTCGTACTGCGCCGCATGACGCAATAGGCGCAGCCGCGCGAGCAGCCGCGCTCGGTCTCGATCAAGAACATGTTCGAGAACTCGGTATGCGGTGTGCGAATGGGTGCCCACGCTGGCAACATCACGTTGTCGGCGGCAGCCACTGGCGGAAGAAGCGTGTGGTGCGTCGGCACGAACACGTGCGGCAAGCTTGCGAGTGCGTCGAGCTGCCCCTGCCTTGATGAACACGCCTCGACCAACCTGAGCGCGTCGATCGTGAGCTGCTCGGCTTCGCCCATGATGATCGCGTCCACCATACCCGCGAGCGGCGATGGATTCGAAAACGTAAGCGGACCTCCGGCGATGATGAGCGGGTCGCGATCGGTGCGCTCTTGCCTGCGCACGGGGACTCCAGACCCGTCAAGCATCTTGATCAAACCCGCAAGCTCGAGCTCGTAGGCGACACTGAACGCAACCACCGGAAAGTCGCTGAGCGGCCGGAGCGACTCGTACGAGAGCGGCGCCGAACTTTGCACGCCGGCATCGTCGAGAAAAAGTCGCTCTGCGCAGAAGCCGTTCGACTCTTGAATGGCGCGATAAATCCGCTGATAACCGAGCGAGCTCATGCCCGTTGCGTAAGGAGACGGGTACGCCAAGCCCACCGCAAACGGCGCCTGCTTGTCGATGCGGCCGATTTCGTCAATGAGACGGCGGCGTATGCGTTCGCGTTCTTGGGTCAATCAGGTTCCTCGAGCAGGGTTTCTGCGGCCAAAATCGCTCGGGCGCAAGCTCGCGACATAGCTCATGCATCGAATTGGGGTGGCGCCGCACGCAGACTTGCGACAAAACGGCCAGCCAACCAACAGAAGGAGCGCCCTGTGCCGCGTTCGATTCGATTTGCTCTAGCCTCGATGATTCCCGTTGCCGCCTGCCTTGCAGCCGCCTGCTCCTCTGAAACGCCCATCACC
>CAMBEV010000040.1 GCA_945865595.1 Nannocystis exedens
CGATGCTTGGCTTGCCACAGCCCATCGAGATGACAGGGACCTCGCTCTTTGAACAGGCGCACCGGGAGTGACCATTTCGATCGAAGGATTTGCCGATTGGCACGAGCTCTCCTCAGGAACGCTCGCGCACGTATATCGGGCGACAGAGCTCCCACTCGATCGCACCGTGATCATCAAATGCCTGAAACCGACGTTGCTTCCAGATTCCGCGTTTGCGCAGCCACTTGCGCGCGAGGCGCGCATCTTAGCAATGCTGAATCATCCGAACATCGAGACGCTGCATCGCTTTATCAAGACGGACCGCACGCTTGCGTTGGTCCTCGAGCACATCGATGGCCGGTCGCTCCGCAAGGCGCTCGACGATCGCCAACTCGTTTCAGAAGAGGTGATCGCAATCGGATTCGAAATTGCGCGTGGCCTAGCGCACGCACACGCAGCCGGTGTTGTGCACGCGGATTTGAAGCCAGCCAACGTGATTGTGGGAAGCAGCGGCACTGTAAAGTTAATTGACTTTGGCATTGCCCGCGCCAATTCGCTGGGCGTCGAAGAGGTGCTCGCGTCACGTGTCGCTGGGCCGGGCCTGTTCGGAACGCCGGCCTACATGTCTCCCGAGCAGCTGCTTAGCGATGAAATTGATCATCGCAGCGACATCTATTCTCTTGGGGTCATTCTTTACGAGGCGCTTGCCGGCAGACTTCCGATCGATCGCCGCGAGGCGCGTGATGCCTCGTCGCGCAAGCGCATCGAGCCGCTCGAACACGCCGCACAGAGTGTGCCGCTGCCCCTGTGTCGCATCGTAATGCGTTGCCTCGAGCCCTCGCCTTCGCAGCGCTTTCGGTCCGCGGATCAGGTCGTCAGTGAACTTGGTGATTTGCTTGCAGCCCTTGAGCTCCGTGATCGCGCCCCGTTGCTGAGTGCGGTTGGTCGCGGCGCACCTCCCGTTGGGATGGCCCGCAAATCTGACCGCACCCGGCCGACCTGGTTGGTGCCCGTTGGGCTTGTCTCGGCAGCCTTTTTTGTGTGTGGTCTTGGCGCCACCTTGCTCGCTCGTCAACGAACTGTACCTGCGTCAAGCGCGCTGCCGATGGCCCCGCCGAGCGCGGGCTCAATGCGAGTCACAGCCGTCCCGTGGGCCGAAGTGTGGATCGATGGCGAGCGCGTCGACGTTACCCCGATCGGGCGACCTATCTCACTCTCGGGTGGGGTGCACGAGGTCACGTTTCGGCATCCGAAGGCGCCGGTCGAAAAGCGCAAGGTCGAGATTCGACCTGGTGAAACTGTCACCCTCAACGTTTCAATGAGCGGGATCTTTCCGCCTTCGGGGAGCAAACCATGACCACTCGATGCAATTGGCTCGCGATTGCGACCGCGGGAGCTCTGGTTTCGCCTGCGGGTCATGCGTTTCCATACGTGGTGCAACCCGGCGAGACGCTCGCCAATATCGCGGCCCGGATGTACGGCAGCCCTGGACGCGAGAAGGTCCTCGTCGATGCGAATCACCTCGACGAGAAGGGTGGAATCAAGGTTGTGCCTGGCATGCGCATCGACGTGCCGGCTCCGGAGGTGCGGCGCACTGCTGCCGGCGATACGTGGGGGCAACTTGCGCAAACGTGGCTAGGCGACTCAAAGCGTGCAGAATGGCTCGCAAAGGCGAACCAAGCACTCGCGTGGATACCGCCTTCGAAGGGGCAGGCGTACGAGGTTTTTCCAGTGATTCCGTATGTGGCCACAGAGTCAACTTTATTGACTGACATATGGGTCCGTCATCGCGAGGACCCGAAGTGGGCTTGGGAGCTGAACTCGTTCAATCAGCGCGAGGGCGGAGAGGTGAAGCCGCGCGAAGTCATTTTGATTCCACTCGTTGACTTTCATCTGACTGACGAAGGTCGGGCGGCGGCCCGGCTCACGGCGAACTGCGACGTAACCGATCGCACGGCGCTCGGCGCGCAACGCCTCGCTGCGGGGGAGTTGCCTGCGCTCGCCTCAGAGCTTGAACAGGGTCACTACGTCAGCGCCCTCGTGCGCGGGTCGCGGTTGCTCGGCATGGGCGATCTGACGCGGACGCAAATGGCGAGCATCGCGCGCGCCATGCTCGAGGGTTATGTCGCGCTAGGAGAGACGCGGTTGGCGATCGCGGCGTGCGGGGCGTGGCGCGAAAATGCGGACGCTCTCACGCTCGATCCCGATATGATCTCTCCGAAAATTCTCGCGGCGTGCAACAACCGATGAACGATTTAGACGTTGGCGCAGTGATCGCCGATCGCTATGAGGTCCGTGGAATGCTCGGCCGTGGCGGCACCGGCACCGTCTACCAAGCCATTGATCGCATTCGCGGCGACGAGGTCGCGCTCAAGATTCTGCACGCCGAGCTCGCGAGCGAGCCGCTCGTCGTCGCACGGATGATGCGCGAGGCCGAGCTACTTGCGCGCCTCGGTGTGGGTCACGTGCTCGAATTCGGTCAAACGCGCATCGGACGCAGCAGCGACTTCGAGCAAGTCTACATCGTGATGCCTAAGCTCACAGGCGAACCCCTATCGGTGCTGCTCGAGGCTGGACCCGTAGCGCCCGCACGTGCGATTGCTATCACCCGTGGCCTCTGTAGCGAGCTCGCACGCGCGCACAGCCACGGGATCGTGCATCGCGACGTCAAGCCCGACAATGTGATCCTTGGCAGTGACGGATCCATCCAACTGATCGACTTCGGCGTCGCGAAGCGGCAAGGAACGTTTCAAGGGGCGAGCGTCACTGAGCACGGCGTGGTCTTCGGAACGCCAGAGTACATGGCGCCGGAACAAGCGCAGGGGCTGCGACTCGATGGACGAAGCGACCTTTATGCAACTGGCGTTGTTCTATTTGAGATGCTGAGCGGGTCGCGACCGTTTGTCGGTGGCAGCGAGAGTGTGATGACGGAGAAGTCCTCGCAGCCTGCGCCAATGCTCGCTGATACCTTTGCATCACCGGCGCTCAGGCGTGTCGTCGCGCATGCTCTCGCGACGGATCCGCGCGATCGGTATCGGTCGGCCGCATCGCTATCGTGGGCGCTCGAAAGCGCGGGGCGCGACCCTACACACGACAAGTCGGTCGCGCCCGCACTCGCGAGCGAAGCCATCGGCGAGAGCCCGAACACCCAGATGAGCGTGCGCATAGAGCGCGATGGCGGTTTGCGCCCCACCGAGCGACCTCGCGCGGCGAGTGAGCGGCCGGGACGGGCTGCCCCACGCGTGCCCATTTTGCCTTGGTGGGGATGGATAGGCGCAGGATGCATGGGCGCCGCACTCGGCGCCTGGCTGGCGTGGCGCTGATCACGTGGTGTTGGCAACGTGGTGGGCAGGCGCTCGATTTCCGCTACGCTAGGTGAGGCAGACTTCATTATGCGCGTTTCATTCGCAGTCGTAGCCACGCTCGCGTTCACACTGGCTGCCTGTGGCAGTCGCAGCTCGTTTGACGATTGGATGTCGATCGATGCGGGTGGCGTGAGCGCTTCCGACGCGGGGCCCGTCGATGGGCCCAAGGCTGATGCGCCAACGATCACAGGAGGAAGACCGCCGGTAGCCCTGGTGTGGGGCGCGTGTTCGCGGGCGTACAGCCACGCGGACGAGTGCGCGACGTTCAGCGCGCCGCTGCTCGGCGATGACATGTCCCAGATCGTCTCGGTGCACATTGCACACATCAAGAGCACCCAGGCTGGCGCACCGCAGATCTGGATGCTTCAAGGCGGCCCCGGCGGCTCAGCCGTCGACATGGTCGAGCTCGCCAAGCAATACATGCGCGGTCAGCTACCCGATGCCGAGTATTTCGCGATCGATCATCGTGGCACGGGGCTCTCGAGCGGGCTCACATGCGCGGCAAGCAAAGCGGCGGACTGCGTGAGCCAACTCGCCACGAAGTGGGGCGCAGACGGCCTCTCGGGTTTCTCAACTTCACAAGCCGCACGCGACGTCGATCAAGCGATTGCGTCGACGAGGGCCCCCTCTCAAAAGGTGTTCCTCTACGGCGTCTCGTACGGCACCTACTGGGCACACCGCGTGCTTCAACTTGCGCAACAACCGATCGACGGCGTCATCCTTGATTCATTCTCGATCCCGACGTCGACGTTCGCCAATACGAACAAGTTTTTTGACGATGTATTCAAGACGCTTGTCGAAGATTGCGTGAAGCTTGACACCACGTGCGCCTCCAAATTGGGCACCAGTCCGTGGCAGTTCGTAGAGACGACGATGAAGTCGCACAAGGCGGGCACTCTTTGTAAAGAAGCTGGACTATCCCACAACGGGCTCAAGAACGGCTTGTCCACCCTCATGCAATATGAAGACGTTCACGGCCTGCTTCCCGCGCTGGTCTATCGCCTTTCACGGTGCTCGGCCGAAGATCAACGCGTCCTTGCCCGTGTGGATCTCGGCGAGCGCACGGGCGCGTCGTTCGATAGCGATGAACAGTTTTCTACGCCACTCTACTACAACGTCGTGATGGGCGAACTGTGGCCTACGCCAACACCCACGCAGGCCACGCTCTCGGCGTTAGCGGACAGCATGACGATCGCCACAACCTCGGTCGCCGAGTTCCCATCGATCGCGGCGAGCTGGCCACGCTACCCGAGCGACCCGTACATCGGCCAGTGGTACACCGGCGGGGTTCCGGTGCTCACGCTCAACAGCGCGCTCGACGTGCAGACGCCAGCTGCGGAGACGCGCGAGGCAGCAACCCGCCTTGTCGCCGCGGGCCAGACGTACGTCGAGTTTCCGTACAACAATCACGGCGTCATTCTTGACGACACCGGCTGCGCGACGAGCCTCATCCGTAGCTTTATGGGCTCGCCCGCCGCGAAGTTAAACACGGCCTGCACCGCAAAGACGACGCCACCGCGATTCACCGATGACGGCACGATGCGCACGTACTTCAACGTGAATTCGACGTGGCAGGTCAATGTGACGACGCCACCAGCCGACGTGCTGCGAACGAAGCCCCGTTTGAGGTTTGGTCGACCGCAACGACACGCTGACTATTGACAAGCTCTAATTTTAGATACATTCTAATGTTGTGAGCCATCCAGACCCCGTAGCCGCACTTGAATCGGTAGGCATTCAGCCCTCCGCGCAGCGCGTTGCGATTGCTGCGTATGTGCTTGCAACCGATGAGCACCCCTCGGCCGACCAAGTCTTCGAACGCGTCCGCGCGGGATTTCCGATGGTCTCACGGGCGACCGTTTACAACACACTCAATACCTTCGTTGAGAAGGGCTTGCTTCGCGAGTTGATTCTCGCCGAGGGCAAGGTCGTGTTCGATCCAAAGATCCAAAGACACCACCACTTCATCGACGAGTCGACCGGCGCTATCTTCGACATCCCGTGGGAGAGCCTCGAAGTGTCAAAGGTCGGTGCGTTGCGCGGCTTTCAGGTCAGCGAGTACCAAGTGGTACTTCGCGGTACGAAAAAAAGGAGAATGTAAAATGCTCAGCGTGGGTGACAAATTTCCAGAGTTCAAACTGCAGTCAGTCGTCAGCCTTGAGAAGGGCAAAGAATTCAAGACGCTCGGCAACGAGGACTTCCCAGGGAAGTGGAAGGTCGTCTTTTTCTGGCCGATGGACTTCACGTTCATCTGCCCGACCGAGATCGCAGAGTTTGGCAAGCAGCACCAAGCGTTCGCAGATCGCGATGCTGTCGTGCTTGGCGTCAGCACCGACACGCACTTCGTGCACCTGGCGTGGCGAAACAGCCACCCCGACCTCAAGAACCTTCCGTTCCCAATGGTCGCTGACACCAAGCGCGAGCTTTGCACCGCGCTCGGCATTCTTCACAAGGAAGCCGGCGTGGCCCTTCGCGCTACGTTCATCGTGGACCCGAACGGCATCATTCGGCACGCGAGCGCTTACGACCTCTCGGTGGGACGCAACGTGAACGAGTTCACCCGCACACTCGACGCGCTTCAGACAGACGAGCTCTGTCCGTGCAACTGGAAGAAGGGCGAAGCGACGCTGGGTTGATCGTAAATCTACTTAACCAATGAGGTGGATGCCATGGCACTCGACCGTTTGCTTGCGCTCCCAGAGCCCGTCAAAGACATTAAGCTCAATGTGCACTCCCTGCTCACAGGCACGCTCTCGCTCGACGAAGAGCAGCGTTGGGGAGTGGCTCTCGCCGCGGCATTTGCCTCTCGTAATGTAACCCTCGTGGAACAAATAAAAGTCGCTGCGGGTGAGCACGCAACTGCTGCGGTGATGGCCGACGCCTATGCCGCGGCAACACTGATGGCGATGAACAATGTGTTTTATCGCTTCCGGCACTTTGCAAAAAAAGGCTACGGCGACAAGCCCGCACGCCTTCGCATGAATCGACTCGCCCAACCTGCAACGAACAAGGCGACGTTTGAGCTCATGTCACTCGGCGTGTCGGCAATCAACGGGTGCGAAGTGTGCGTTGAATCGCACGAGCACTCCATCATCAAGGCCGGGCTGTCTGAAGACCAGGTTTACGACAGCATTCGCATCGCGGCGAACATCACCGCGCTCGCGACGGCCCTCGCGGGAGCGCCACTTCTTACATGATGGGCATCACAGCCCGAGCAAAATGCGCACCGTGTCCTCTGCGCGCGCCATCGTGTCAGGCGACACCGCTCCGAATCGCTTGACGAGTCGATCCGTGGAGATGGTCCGCACCTGTTCGCCGATGATGTAGCTCAGCGCCGAAAGGCCTCCCTCAGGCGGCGTGACGGGAATGCGAGACGGAACCGCAGGGCGCGCTTTGCTCGTAATCGGCAGTACGGTCACCAGGTTTGCGCGACTTGCATTCATTGCATCAACGCTGAGAATAAGAGCGGGCCGGGACCCTGCCTGCTCGTGCCCCTTGGTTGGGTCCAAACTCACGAGCCAGACCTCCCCGCGGCGTGCCTTCATTCTCGGTCGAGCCCATCGCGGTCCGCCGTATCCCAGAGGCGCCGCTCCTCGACTTCCTCGGCCCAGGCGTCCTTGTTGTCGCAGACCTCGGCAAAGCCAGCACGCATCTGCTCGAGAAAGAGGTGCCGACGGTACAGCTCGATCGCTCTCGCAAGAGCTTCGGTGAGCGACAGGCGCTTCGCGCGCGCGATCTCGTTCAGGGCAGTGTGGGCGGCCGGGTCAATGCGGACTGTTTGGGCCATGTATACAAATTTGCATACACGGCTCTTACACGCAACTTTTACCCACTCGTCAAAAATCTTACCAATACCTTCTTCTCGCCCCAGCCAGGAAAGAACGCCGTCACCACGGGCTCATTGCCGCTCGCGATCGCGCGCACCTGCCCGCGCCCGAAGCGCTCGTGAAACACGGGACTGCCCGGCCTTAGGCTTGGCGCCTCGGCAACGTCGCTCGCGCCCTCGTCGAAGAATTCGCGGTCCACAAAACGCTCGCCGGGCTCGACCGGCGGAGACGCAGTCTTACGGGGAGCGTGTGGATGCGACCATGGGTGCGAACCGTGCAAGGCCTTCGCGGCGTACCCCCCAGACGAAGGCTGGTCGACGTAACGCGGCGGCGGCGCTCCCGTTGCGCGGTGAACCACGGACCCGTGCGGAAGATTGCCAATGAACCGACTCGGCACGCCCATGCGCGTGGTGCCGAAGAGTTGCCTGCGCTGGACGTGCGTCATCACGAGCTGCTTTCGAGCACGCGTGATTGCGACGTAGGCGAGGCGCCGCTCTTCTTCGAGTTCGTCGTCGTTGCGACCGTCGAAGCCGCGATACGGAAACATCTCTTCCTCCATGCCGGTCAGCATGACGAGGTTGAACTCGAGACCCTTCGCGCTGTGCACAGTCATCAGCGTGACGCGCGACGCGTTTTCCATGTTGTCAATGTCATTGACCAATGAGACGCGCTCGAGAAATCCAGCGAGGGACGGCACTTCGCCCGCGGCTTCCGCTTCGGCTTCGAAGTCCCGTAGGGACCCGTAGAGCTCTTGAAGGTTCTCGATGCGCGAATCGGCTTCGGCCGAGTTCTCGGCTCGTAACGACGCGTTGTATCCCGACGCGTCGAGCACTTCGCGAAGGAGCGCGCTTGGAGAGAGGTCGATGGACTTGGCTCGCAAATCGGTAAGCATCTTGCCGAATGCCGCAAGCTTCTTGCGAGGTGCCGCCGACAGGTCCGAGATGCTCTCGGCATAGTTCAGCGCGTCGGTGAGTGAGAGGCCGCCGAACGCGGCGTGGGTCGTGAGCTTATCGACCGTCGAATCACCGATGCCGCGCGCAGGCGTGTTGATAATTCGTAACAGATCAACATCACTTTTCGGATTGTCGATCACGCGCAGGTAAGCGAGCGCGTCTTTCACTTCAGCGCGATCGAAGAACTTCATCCCGCCGACCACTTGGTACGGCAGATTGCCGGCACGAAGCGCCTCTTCGAGGACACGCGACTGGGCGTTGATGCGGTAGAAAACGGCGATCTCGTTCAGGTCGATGCCAGCGCCCTGCGCTTGCTTGGCATAACTAACGACGAGCGCCGCTTCTTCGCGCTCGGTTTGAAGGCCGACAACTTCGATGGGCTCGCCCGCTTCGTTGGCGGTCCACAACTCTTTTGGTTCGCGGGTGCGCGAGGGCGCGATCACAGCGAGAGCTGCGCCGACGATGTGTGCCGACGAGCGATAGTTTTGCTCCAGCTTGACGACTTTAGCGTCGGGAAAATCACGCTGAAATCCAAGGATGTTGCGAACATCCGCGCCGCGCCAGCTGTAGATCGACTGATCGTCGTCGCCGACCACGCAGAGGTTCTCGTGCTTGTCGACGAGCGATCGCATCAGCTTGTATTGCACCGCGTTCGTGTCCTGGAACTCGTCGATCAAAACATGCTCAAACCGGCTACGAATTCGGTCGCCGTCCGGATTTTTTGGATCGCTCAAAATCTGGCTGACGCGCAGGATGAGGTCTTCGAAGTCGACGGCGTTGCACGCGCGCAGCTGCTTCTCATAGAGCCTGTAGAGCGTCGCATAGCTCTCGCCAAGCGGATGGTCGTCGCTTCCGTCGTCGGGAGTCTTGGCTTCCTGCTTCTGCTTGTGAATCCACCCGAGGACTTGTTTTGGGGCGAATCGCTTGTCGTCGTAATTGCGCTCTTTGAGAATGCGGTTGAGCAACGACCTCTGATCTTGCGCGTCATAGATCACGAAACTGCGGGACAGTCCGACACCCTCGCCGTACTGGCGAAGGAGCTTCGCGCAGGTCGCGTGAAAAGTGCCCGCCCAGATGTCGCGTGCCGTCGACTCGCCGAGCAAACGTCCAAGCCGCTCGCGCATCTCTTTCGCGGCTCGGTTTGTAAATGTAACTGCAAGTATTCGATATGGGGCGACGCCTTCGCGCGCGATGAGATTCGCGATGCGATAGGTGATGACGCGCGTTTTCCCGCTGCCTGCGCCTGCGAACACCAAGAGCGGCCCCTGGGTGTGGAGGGCAGCTTCAGTTTGCGGTGGGTTGAGTTCGGGTGCGGACATCGCCACGTTCTATAGGACGACGTCTGGTCCCTGTCAGTGATCGGAGTCAGTGATCGGAGTCAGTGATCGGAGAACGCTCCTGGCCGCCGACCCATCATCGCCTGCACGGCCTCGGCTTGATTGGGCGTGCCAAGCAGCTCCATCTGAAGTGCCGTCTCAAACGTAAACGACGCGAGAACGTCGGTCGGTGCGTCGCGCATTAGGCGCTTGCCTGCGCGAACCGCGTGCGGTGACAGGGCCGCGATCTCCTTCGCCGTCACCATCGCCTCGCCGAGTGGGTCGACGCACACGCGGGTAACCAGGCCGATGCGTGCAGCCTCCTCGCCGAGGACGGTGCGTCCTGTGAAAACCAACTCGCGGGCGACGTCGGGGCGCACGAGGCCCGCGAGCGTTCGCGTGATCCCCATGTCAGGGATGAGGCCGTAGCGAATTTCCATCACGGCGAACTTCGCGTCGGCCGTGGCGTACCGCAGGTCTGCGCCAAGGGCGATTTGTAGGCCGCCTCCGAGCGCGGCGCCGTGTACCGCGGCGATCACCGGCACGGGACACTCCTGCCACACCCACGCAACGCGCTGCGCGACGTTCGCGGGCCCGCTCGGTCGCTCGAGCAGCCGTTGGCCAGCTTCAAGGCCCATTGCGAGGAACGCCCCCCAGTCGAGCCCAGCGCAGAACACGGCACCTTCGCCCGAGAGTACCACCGCGCGAACGGCACGGTCGGCGGCGACCTGCTCGCCCGCCGCGATGATGCCCTCGAACATGGGCAGGTCGAGTCCGTTGCGCTTGTCGGGTCGGTTGAGGCGCACATGCGCCACGTGGTCAATAATGTTGACGAGTACACGTTCGGTCATGGGGTCTCCGGCGGAGGAGAATGCGTGCGCGTTGCGTGCGCCTCAGGTACGGGAAACCCGCGCTTGCGCATGAGTGGCGCAAGCCCCGCGTCCCTTCCGCGAAACGCGCGGTATCCATCTGCCGGATCGATCGTGTTGCCCACGGAGAACACGTTCTTACGCAGGCGATCAGCCACGGCCTTGTCGTAAGGTCCCTTACCTTCTTTGAATGCCTCGAATGCATCGGCGGTCAGGGTGTCGGCCCAGAGGTAGCTGTAATACCCGGCCGAATAGCCGTCGCCCGAAAATACATGACCGAACTGCGCGGTGCGGTGGCGCATCACGATTTCGTCGGGCATGCCGAGTGCCTTGAGTGTGTCGCGCTCGAACGCAACGGGATCGATCGGCGCGCCACCCGCCAGGTGCAACTTCATGTCTATCAGCGCACTCGCGAGGTACTCGACCGTGTGAAAGCCCTCGTTGAACGTCGCCGCCTTGCGAATCTTGGCGACGAGCGCGTTCGGGATCGGCTTTCCGGTTTCGTAATGGAGTGCGAACCGCGACAGCACTTCGGGGGTGTCGAGCCAATGCTCGAGGAGTTGCGAGGGGAACTCCACATAGTCTCGGGCCACCGACGTGCCCGATACGCTGCGGTAGCTGACGTTGCTCGCGAGGCCGTGAAGCGCGTGACCGAACTCGTGAAACAACGTTCGCGCATCATCCCAGCTGATGAGCACGGGCTCGCCCGCCTTGCCTTTGACGAAGTTGGCGTTGTTGGACACGATTGTCGTGACTTCGCCCTTGAACCGCTCTTGATCGCGGTAGGCATTCATCCAGGCGCCCGAGTGCTTTCCGGCGCGCGCATACGGGTCGAAGAACCACAAGCCGACGTGCTTGCCAGTCGCGCGATCCTTGACCTCGAAGACAGACATGTCGGGGTGATAGACAGGCACGCCGGTGGTCGGGACGAACTCAAATCCGAACAGTTCGCCTGCGACGTAGAACAGGCCTTCTCGTAACTTGTCGAGTTGCAAATAAGGCTTGATCTCGTTCTGATCGAGATCGTATTTCGCCTTGCGCACCTTCTCTGCGAAGTAGCGATAGTCCCACGGGGCGATCTTGATCTTGGGGTGGCCCCTATCTGCAACCGCCTGCATGTCTCTTACTTCTTCGTGCACGCGGGCCACCGCTGCGGGCCACACGGCTTCCATCAAGCCAAGCGCTCGCTCCGGCGTTTTGGCCATCGCGTCTTCGAGGCGCCAGTGCGCATGCGTCTTGAACCCGAGAAGCTTGGCGCGCTCGGCCCGCAGTTTGAGAATCTCGCTGATGCGTACGTTGTTGTCGCGCGCATCACCGTTATCGCCACGGCGGATGTAGTTGCGCCACACCTTCTCACGCAGATCGCGGCGGCTCGAGAACGTTAGAAACGGTTCCATCGACGAGCGCGTGTTCGTGAAAGCCCACTTGCCCTTCAGGCCCTTCGCCTCGGCAGCGGCAGCCGCACCGGCACGAACCGACGCAGGCAAACCCTCGAGCTCACCTTCAGACGCGAGAAGCGTCGCGTAATTCTCCTCCTCGCCGAGCAGGTTCTGGCTGAACTCCGTGTAGAGCGAAGCGAGTCGCTCATTGATCGCCTTGACGCGTCTTTTTCCAGCTTCGTCGAGCCTGGCGCCCGCCCGCACGAAGTTCGTGTAGTGCAGCCAACACACGCGTTGTTGTTCGGCACTGAGTCTGGTCTTTTCAGGGCTCGTGTAGACAGCCTCAATCCGCTTGAAGAGCGCGCTGTTCTGGGTGAGCTCGTCGGAGAAATTCGACAACACCGGCGCCATCTCGCGCTCTACCGTCTGAAACGCCTTGTCATTCATCGATGAGCTAAAGACACCAAACAGCGTCGAGACGTCATTGAAGGTGCGACCAGCGTCTTCGAATTGGGCAATGGTGTTGACGAATGTTGGTTCGTCTTGATTCTTGACGATTGCGCCGATGTCGCGCCGATAGGATTCCATCGCCGCGGTGAGTGCGGGCTTGAAGTGTTCCACGCGAATTCTGTCAAAGGGTGGCGTGCCGCCGTAGGAGCCCGACCATCGCGCAAGAAGTGGATTGTCGGTCATGGCTTTTTCCTTTGCTGCAGGGCGCTCCGACCCGGCGCGCGGGGCAGTCGGCAATGCGCGGGGCGCGCAGGCGGTGACAGAGGCGACAAGCAGGAGCGCGCGTAGAGTCGACTGGCGGTACATCACGCGCACCACGTCAGTCTGTCATACGGCCGCAGTCAACGGGTTTGCCCGCGCTCAGGTGGCATCGAAGCCCTCAGCAATGTTCTCCGGCGCCTGCATGTCCCCACGCAACAGGATGCGGAGAACTCCCGGGAGCACGAACAACGTAATGACAGTGCCGAACAAGATACCGACAATCACCACGGTGGCGAGTGGACGTTGCACCTCGGCCCCCGCGGTCGTCGCATACGCCATCGGGAGAAATCCTAACGCGGCCACGGCGGCGGTGCACAATACGGCCCGCACCACGGTGGTGGTCCCCTGGGCGATCGCGGCTTCGAGTGGCATCCCCTCCTCAAGGTTCCGTCGCACTTCGGTTGCGATCACGACACCGTTGAGGACGGCGATCCCGCCGAGCGCAATGAATCCAACCGCCGCAGGGAGGCTGAATGTCAAACCGCGCGCCATCAGGCCGATCATGCCGCCGGTGAGAGAAAAGGGAACGACAACGAAGACAGCGGCCGCAAAACGCAGCCTCTGGAACATGAGCAGCAGCATCCCAAAGATGATCGCCACGGCGGCGGGCACAACGAGTGCGAGCCGCTTTTTGGCTCGCTCGAAATTCTCGAATTGTCCTCCCCACTCGACGCGATACCCGCTCTTCATCGGAAATTCGGCATCGACGACTGCGCGCGCCTCGGCGACCCACGACACCAAATCGCGTCCGCGAAGGTTGACGTCGACACGCACCGTTCGTTCGCGGTCTTGGCGGCGCACAGACGACGGGCCATCGCCTTCGGAGAGCGCCACGACCTCCCGAAGCGGAACGCTGCGCCCCGTCGCGGTCTCGACAAACAGGTCGCCGAGCGCTTCGGCCGTCGGCTCAGACGGTGGGTGCAGGACGCGCAAGTCGAACCGGCGTGACTCTTCGTAGACGTCGCCGACCTTGACCCCTTCGCGTGCCGCCGAAATCACAGCGAATGCGTCTTCTACCTTAACCCCGTAACGCGCCATGCGCGCGCGATCGGCCCGCGCCTGGATCACGGGCTGTCCGAGGATGCGCTCCACGCGCACGTCGCCCGAACCCGCAACCGACTTGATCCGCTCGCCAATGGCATCTGAGAGCTTAGCGATCTCGTTGAGGTCGTCACCAAACACCTTGATCGACACATCCGCGCGCGAGCCGCTGATCAACTCGTTGGTCCTGTCCTCGATCGGCTGTGAAACCGAGACGAACGTTCCGGGCACTTGTTGCTCAATACGATTTTTGAACAGCTCGGATAGATCGTCAAAGTCGTGGGTGGACGTCCACTCTTCGAGTGGCTTCAGTCGCAGCAAGATGTCGGTGTTGTCATTTCCCACCGGGTCGATCGCGACCTCTGCACGCCCCGTCATACCGAGTGTGGAGACGACCTCGGGGAAAGTGTGCAGCACCCGCTCGGACGCGAGATCGAGCTTGCGCGCCTCGTCCAAGGAGATACTCGGTGCACGACGAATCGTGACCACCGCATCGCCTTCAAAAATCCGTGGCACGAAGTCCGCTCCGCCCCGAGCAAAGAACCACCCGGCAACGACGAGCGCGAGTGTGGACGCACTGAGCAACGGCCAGCGCCAAGCGATGACTCGGTGCGAAATGCGAGCGTAGGAATCGGACAAGAATCCGACCCAGCGTGGTCCATGACCCTTGGGAGGCGGAACCAGCGCAACGAGCATCGCAGGAAAGAACAGGACGGAGTACACGAGCGCGCCAAACAGGGCACAGGCCATCGTAATGGCCATCGGGCGAAACATCTTCCCCTCGACCCCTTGCAGGCTCAGGAGCGGAACGTAAACCAGCATGATGATCGCAACGGCGAAGGCGACAGGGCGCGCGACGGTGGTCGAGATCCGCGCGTACTCCCCGCGCCGGGCCGCACCCAAGAGCTCTCGTCCCGCCGCGCCGGTGATCACAGCCTCTAAGATCACGATCGGCCCATCGACGAGGAACCCAAAGTCGATCGCGCCGAGCGACATGAGATCGCCCGTGACACCAAACGCGTGCATACCAAACAGCGCGAACGCCATCGACGCAGGAATACCCATCACCACCGCGAACGCGCCACGCAACGTGCCCAAGAATAAAGCGAGGACGAGTGTCACGATCAGCACTCCCTCCGCAAGGTTGCGGAGCACGGTCGAAAGCGTGCGCCCGACAAAGTCAGCGCGATCGTAGACCACGTCGATCATGACCCCCGGCGGAAGCTCCTTGCGAATGGCAGTCATCCGCTCGCCGACCGCGTGCACGACGTCCCGGCTGTTGGCGCCGAGAAGCATCATGACGGTTCCGGTGACGGCTTCTCCCTTGCCGTTGTAAGTGGTGATCCCGTAGCGAAGTGCAGCGCCAACCCGCACGTCTCCGATTGTGCGCACGAGAATCGGCGAACCGTCCGCGTCGTGGCGCAGCACGACGTCCGCGATCTCGCCTTCGCTCCTCAACATGCCCTGCCCGCGGATCGTGTACGCCTCACCACGCCGCTCGATGTACCCACCTCCAACATTCAAATTGGCAGCGCGCAATCCGTCAATGACGTGACTCAACGTCATGTGGTGCGCCTTGAGTCGCGTGCGGTCGACCACCACTTGGTACTGCTTGAGGTCGCCCCCCTGCGTGTTCACTTCAATGACGCCTTGCACACTGCGAAGCTTCGGCACGATCTCCCAATCGAGGAGCGTGCGAAGCTGCGTCGGTGAGTGGTGCTCCGATCGCACGACAAACTGGTAGATCTCGCCCAGTCCCGTCGAGACCGGTGCAAGCTCTGGAGTCTGCGCCGTCCGAGGAAGATCACCTTCGACCCCCCGAAGGCGCTC
>CAMBEV010000041.1 GCA_945865595.1 Nannocystis exedens
CGCCGGCGACACCGAGAACCAAACTGACCTCTTCCGCGTGACCACTCAGTCACCGCGGCAATACGTTCGCCTCGGGGGCCTCGTTTCGTTTCCCAGTACGCGCGCATCGATTTCCAACAGCGGCAACGTCGTCGCCGCGGAGACCGTCAATAGTTTCGCCAAGGCGAACGACCAAAATAGCGCGTCCGACATCTGGGCCTACAACCTAAGCTCGCTTCCGCCGGCCATTCCGGTCGCGTTGAGCGTCAGCTCGGGTGGGAATACAGGCAACGGTGCATCCACCTCGCCGTTCCTCACCTCAGACGGGTCACACGTCGTCTACCGCACGGTTGCGACCAACATCAGCGGCATCACCGATAACAACGGCGCGCTCGCCGACATCATTCTCAATCGGATCAGTCCGTAGCTGCGCCTTGGTCTACTATCGCGACCCACATGGATGCGATTCTCATCAAGGGCAGCACGGAACCCCTCAGGGGAACGGTCCGTATCAGTGGCGCGAAGAACGCTGCATTGCCCATTCTCTGCGCGACGCTTTTGTCTGACGGGGCGAGCCGCCTGCGTAACGTGCCCAAGCTGCGCGACATCGATACGACGGCCGCCCTCCTGCGTTTCCTCGGTCGCAACGTGGTCGTCGACGCGCCTGAAATCACGGTTGATCCAGGGTCGTGCTCTCGTCCCGAAGCGCCATACGAACTCGTTAAGCAGATGCGCGCCAGTGTGCTTGTCCTCGGCCCACTTGTTGCGCGCTACGGCCGGGCCAAGGTGTCGCTTCCTGGTGGTTGTGCAATCGGGGCGCGGCCGATCGACCAACACCTCAAGGGCCTCGAGGCCATGGGGTGCACCATTCATCTCGATCGCGGTTACGTTTTCGCCGAAGGGCCGGACGGTGGCGGCCGCTTGCGTGGCGCGGAAGTTGTCTTCGATATGCCCACGGTGACGGGCACCGAGAATATCATGATGGCCGCAGCGCTCGCTCGCGGGCGAAGCACGATCGTGAACTGCGCGCGTGAACCCGAGATCGAAGAGCTCGGCCGCATCTTGAACAAGATGGGCGCTGTCGTCGACGGGGCAGGCACCGACGTGATCCACATCGAGGGCGCGAGCGAGCTCGCCCCGTTTGACCATGCGATCATTCCCGATCGCATCGAGGCCGGGACGTACATGGTGGCCGCGGCGATGATCGAGGGCTCCGACGTCCTCATCGAAGGTGCCGAGCTTCACGACCTCGAAGCGCTCGTCGCAAAGCTGCGCATGGCGAACGTCAACGTGACGAGCGAGGGCCGCAACGTGCGCGTAGGGAGAACGGGGCCGCTCAAGCCCGTCAATATCACCACCGGTCCCCACCCAGGATTCCCAACCGACATGCAGGCGCAACTCATGGTGCTCATGTGCCTCGCCCGTGGTGAGAGCGTGATTTCAGAGACCATTTTCGAAAACCGCTTCATGCACGTCCCCGAGCTGCAGCGAATGGGCGCAGACATCGTGCTTCGGGGCCATGTTGCTGTGGTCAACGGTGTTGACGAACTCTACGGCGCGAGCGTGATGGCGACCGATTTGCGCGCAAGCGCCTCGCTCGTCGTTGCAGGCATCGCCGCGCGCGAAGAAACCGAAGTGCGCCGCGTCTATCACATCGATCGCGGCTACGAGCGCATCGAGGAGAAGTTTAAGGGCATGGGCGTGAACATCGAACGCGTGGTTGGCGCGCACAGTTGATTGTGAACAACGCCTATTCGCAACTCGCGGTGTTTACCGTGTTCACAACACGCCGCTGCAGGTGAACACGCACGATGTCGCCAAGGTTTGGCTTGCCGTACACGATTGCGAGTTCAAACGGGCCGCTCTTGCCGGACCACACCCCTTCGGCTGACTTGCGTGGCAATGTCAATGCGCTTGACTGAATATTCGACGCGAGGTCGAAAAAGTAGACCTTTTCTCCTGTTTCATCGACGACGACGAAGTCGGTTTCAGTCATGGCGTGAAGGGGGGCAAGCGAGCGGCCTACTGCGATGCCTGTGGGGGATGGGGTCGCTTTGGCGCTCATGGGATTGAGGACGCTAAGCGTGCACGCCGTGTCGGCGCATTGTTTGAGCACGACGCGATCGCCCGCCCACCATAGCTGACGCGTTGCTTGGTCGCCGAGTGCAAGGGTGTAAAGCGTCTTGACGACGAAGCGGTCAGCGCCCTTTGGTTTCAGCGTCTGAACGACCAGTCTGCTGTTGTTAACGAAGACAAGGTGCTTGCGATCCGTGCTGATGTCGGCGGTGAGGAGCCGTTGTTTGGTTGCATGCGCGCTCGAGTCATCGCTGTCGGCTATCGTTGGGTCGAGCGCGGCGCCGGTCGTTTCGATGATCGAGCACTGGTCGAGTTGCCCGGCTCGGCGCGTGTCGCAGACTTTGATGCCGCTCTTGACTGACCATAGCGTGCGCTTGAGTGGATGCTCAACGGCCCTCGCCTCACGCGCTTCGGTGGGCACGTTGGCGAATGCGACGAACGCGTTGGGCATCACTTGAAGCTCGATGCAGCGTTCGGGACCTGTGACGCCAACGCAATAGCCGAGGCCAGCAGGCGACCACCATGTGCGTTGCAGTGAGAAGTTGCTTCGCTCAGTTACAGAAAGGCATGCCTTCGCGGAGCCCGTCGCCGCCTCGACGGTCTCGAGGGTTGTCCTCGCTCGCGGCGCCGGTTCCTGTTTTGGTCTGCCACCACCGGAATCGCACGCGCTGAGCAACAGGGTGAGCAGCCATGCTGTCCGCGTGCGCATGGCTGCTCGTGTATCACTGCGATGGAGAAGCGTCACTTGCGGCGCTTGGGGGCTCGCACGAGAATCGTAACCACGGGCGTATCTTTGCGAGGCGCTTGCGACCGAGGCCTTTCACCCTGAGCAAGTCTTCGGGGCGCTTCAGTTTGCCAAGGCGTGTGCGGAGTTCGATGATGGCCTTGGCACGTTTCTCACCGACGCCTGGTAAGCGACGCAGGGCCTCAGGATTTGCGTCGTTGATGCAGACCGTAGCGTCCGGAGGCGCTCTGGCGGCGGGCGCCGAGGAAGGCGGCACGGAAGCCGTGGGCGGCGGCGTTTGGAGTGGCTGGCCAGCGAATGTGCTCGCTGCGCTCGCGGCGTGACTGATGGCGAACGATCGCGAAGGCGCTGCTCCGAGCGCGATGAGGCTCCCGACGACCACGAGAGCAAGGGCGACCTTGGTGGACCCGCGCACGAGCAGTGCACGAAGAGCGCTCATCCACGCACATAGCGCCTCCCGGACCGAGAGCTTGGGGCGACGCGGCCCGGGTAGCGAAGAGGCCATCGCTTAGCTCAGCTCGAGTGAGGCGCCGGGTGTGCGCGCTCGAGGTTGGCCTCCCTTGTCGGCGTTTTCGGGCGGTGGCTCCCAGTCGCGAACTTGCAGGGAGCCGTTGGTGGGAACGGCGTCGAGCTTCAAGTTGAGCGAGCCGTCTTTGTTCACGAACCCGACGCCGATGCGAACCCAGTAACTCTTGCCAGGCGCGCGTTCGACGACGGTGTAGACGACCTTCATTTGCTTCGATTGACTATTGTCCATTGGCTTTACCTTTCAGCTGGGCCAACCCATTCGCGAGTCAGCTTCAGTTCCAGATATTGCGAAGGCTGTGCCGAGCTGGAAGAGCACAAAAATCAACGAATCGAGAGTGCACAGCGTGTCACCGACGACGTTGTCCCAACCTCTGACACCTCTGCGTGGTAGTTAAATGGAGGGGCTGCTTTCGCGATCGCAAAGCACCCGCTGGAGGTGGCTATGTTGCACGAAGAAGAAATGGTTTTGCGACGCATCGAAGAAGATACGACGACCTCGAGACGCGCATTCGTGGGCGGAGCGGCAGGTGTCGCCGCCGCCGCGGCCCTCGTTACACGCGCATCTGAGGCAAAGGGCCACCACACCAAGGCCGATGGCGCGGCTGGCACTGCTGATCTCGCAGCAAAGGCGCCGGCGGGGTTCATTCCTTTTTCTGCACCCGGGCTTATCGCAAAGGTCAAGAAAGCTGACTGCTTGATGCCCAACGGGTACTACCCCAAAGAAGACGCCGCGCGCGCCATGCTCGAGCGCGCGATGAAAGAGCTCACCGGTAAAGCTACGCTCGTCGACGCGACGCGCCTCTTCGTTCACCCCGAAGACAAAGTCTGCGTGAAGGTCAACGGCATTGCGACCAAGAACATGGGCACCAACAAAGAGCTCGTGTTGCCATTCCTTGAGGCCATGATCGCCGCTGGCGTCAATCCTGAGAACATCACCGTTCTCGAGCAGTATGGCAGCTTCCTCGCGGGCACGCGCATCGACGCCAAGAACGTTCCAAACGGCGTCAAAGTGGTGGTTCACGGTAACGGTAACGCCGACATGGACTCACGCCTCATCCCGGGTACGGGCGTCAGCACCAAGTTCTGCCGCTCGCTCGTCGAGGCGACGGCGGTCATCAACTTCTCGCTCATCAAAGACCATTCGATCTGCGGGTACACCGGTTGCCTCAAGAACATGACGCACGGCACGATGATCAACCCGCATGACTATCACTCGCACCACGCCTCGCCACAGATCGCGCTGCTCTACGCCCAAGACGTGATTCGCTCGCGCGTGCGCCTCAACATTACCGATGGTTTCAAGATCATGGCCGACGGAGGCCCGCTCTGGAAAAAACCCGAGTTCGTGGTGCCGCACGAGGCCGTGTACGTCACGACCGACCCTGTAGCGATGGACGCTTTTGGCTGGGACCTCGTCGAGGAAGCCCGCAAGAAGTTCTCATTGAAGACCCTTACGGATGCAGGGCGCATTCCCGCCTACATCCGCGCAGCCGCCGACCTCGGGCTTGGCATCGACGACCGGAAGCAAATTCGTTTAAGAGAAGTGACCATTTGAAGTTACGCTTCTCATTGCGTGGCTTCGCACGACTCTCAAAAAACTCGGGTTAGCGTCAGTCTTCGTGAGAGCGGCGACAAACGCGCTGCGTCCGATGTGGCGTGCCTTGTTGTCATCTACGGTCCTGATTTGGGGCGCCGGGTGACCTTGAGCGGTCAGCCATTTGAGGTAGGGCGCTCGTCAAAGTCTGACCTGACGATCGATCAGGAGAGCGTGAGCCGTCACCACGCACGCATCACCTACGAGAACTCGCTGCACTACGTCGAAGACCTGCAGTCAACCAACGGAACTTTCGTCAACGATACGTCTGTCCGCAAGGGTGCGCTGCGCGACGGCGACCAGGTGCAAATCGGTCGCACCATTCTCAAGTACATGACTGGCGACAACGTCGAGGCGCATTACCACGAAGAGATCTACCGCCTGATGACGATCGACGGCCTCACGCAGGTGCACAACCGTCGCTACTTTGACGAGGCGCTCGAACGCGAATTCACGCGTTCAAAGCGCTACACGCGTCAATTAGCCCTCATCGCGATCGATATTGATCACTTCAAGAAGATCAACGACACGTGGGGCCACCTTGCGGGCGACAGTTTGCTTCGTCAGGTGGTCGCGGCCATCAAGCCGAAGCTCCGTGCGCAAGACGTGCTTGCGCGAACGGGCGGAGAGGAGTTCGCCATTCTCTCTCCCGAGATCGACCTTGAAGGTGCGCGGCTTGTTGCAGAGAAAGTGCGCGCAATCGTCGAGCAAACGGCGATGCGCTTCGAAAATGTAACCATACCGTGCACAATTAGCCTGGGCGTCGCGCTCCTGCGTGAGGCCGACGATGCGCCAGCGAAACTGTATCGCCGCGCCGACGAGCTTCTCTACGCCGCGAAGGAAGCTGGGCGTAACCGCGTAATGGCGGGGTAGCTGCAAAGAAAACCCCCCGCACAATCTGTGCGAGGGGCTCCACGGCGCCTTGCGGTTTGCCGTGTCGTATGCAGCGCCGGCCGAATGGCAGGTTTATTTCTTTACGGCGCCTTAGTTGGCCTTGGTGGCCACTGCGTCGAGAGCGTCGACCACGCCGGGAAGCGCGTCGCGCAGCGCATCAAGCTTGCCCTTGCCGACAGCCTTGGTGATCTCGCGCTCGATCGTGTTGAGTGCCTCGAGGCTCGCGAGAAGCGCGTTCTTGCCGTCGGTCGTGAACGTGACGACCTTGGCGCGCTTGTCGGTTGGCGATGCATCGCGCGAAACGACGCCGGCCTTTTCCATATCGTCAAGCAACTGGCTGACGGCTTGCTTGCTGACACCCATGCGACGTGCGAGCTCGGTCACACTGGTTCCGTCCACGTCGAGATGTGGAAGGACGCCCGCGTGCGCTGACCGTAGCTTCGCGAACTTTGCCTGACCGCGGATGCGGCGCAAGCCTTCGTCGTTGAAGACGCGTGCTGCGTTGATTAACAGTTGACCCAAGCTGCTGCTCTTGGCGCGCTCGACGGTGCGAGCCGCCTGCGCATCCATTTTCTTACCTTTAGGGGGTGCTTTGCTCATGGGGCGACACCCTACAACAAGTTGTGATCACTCTGTCAACAGAATTGACTGGAAACTGAATTGACTTGAAAGAAGATTGACTTGACCAAGTAGAGGACCTTCCCTTACGGCTGTCGAAATGGTTTCGCTGGGCGCTGGAGTCAAGGTCGCGACGCAACGAGTATCGATGATGGGTGTGTCGATCGTTGCGCGGATGACCGCCCTTGCGCTCTCCGATGGATCGACCTTGGTGCACTCGCCGATTGCCCTCGATGACCAGGCGTTGGCTTCCCTGGGACATGTGTCATTCGTCGTGGGGCCGAACAAGTTTCACCACTTGTTTATTTCGCAAGTCGTTGAGCGTGCGACGTCGGCGTCGCTGTGGGTCACCGAGGGCTTGGCAAGAAAACGTGGGGATCTGAAGGTATCTGGCATGTTTGGGCGAGACCCCTGGCCTCTTGCGGGTGAGGTCGAGGCCGTATTGGTCGAAGGCATCCCAGCGCTTGATGAGGTTGTGCTTTTTCATCACGCGTCGAAGACTCTCGTTGTCGCCGATACGCTGATGAACATTCATGCGCGATCATTCGGACAGAGGCTCTACGCAAGACTCTCCGACGTGCTCGAACGCCCCAACGTGCCCCGCCTTGCGCGCATGATGCTTCGCGACAAGGGGGCCGCGCGTCGGAGCGTGGAGCGCATTCTCGATCTCACGCCGTCACGGCTCGTGCTCGCACATGGTCAAGTTGTGGAACGAATATCTTCGAGTGAGCTCCGCGCTGCGTTTGGGCCCTTGCTCGGAGACTAGCGAAGGCCGCTGCCCGCACCGCGCTCTTCTATTGCTCGCACGGGCCGCAGTCTTCAAGTGCCGCACCCTGCGCAATCCACAGGCGCACGCGTTCAAGTTGCCCGAAGCTAAGGGGGGCTTCGGTGAGCGGATCAGAGACCGCGGCGTCTTCAGGGGCGCCGGGTTTCGGTGGGTAGGGCATGGGTTGCCCACCGACCACTTCCCCAAGTCGCGCGCGCTCGGAGGCGCTGACTGCGCGTGTGAACGGCGTGGTGTAGAGCGCGTCCGTGCTGATGGGGACTGCACCTTGCGTTCCATCACACTTTGACCTGCGCGTTACCGGCGTCGTCTCGGGAGGCAAGGCGAGGAGCATTTTGTAGAGCAGCCAACTGTCACCAGGCACGCCAGGGTTGATCAGCGGCATGTCGACGCCAAACCGCACGGTCGGAGCGGACGCCTGCGCGCGAGGTCCTGTGTTCGACGCCTGCGCGACCCGGCCGATCGCAGTGAGCGCAACGCCCGATGCGGTCGTGAGCACAAGTCCCGATGCAGGTCGCGACTGTCCGCCAGCGGGACCGTGACACGAACCGCTGCTGCATTTGTTCTCAAAAATTGGCAAGACATCGCGACAGAAGTTTGTTGTCGGCGCGGGGCCTTGCGTCGATGGCGTCGCGCTGACTGAAAACCCGATCATTCGCTGTGACGAAGGGTCAAGAGTCGCTCCGTCGATGCCCCTCACGCCTCCAACCTGCGAGGGAGACACGCCCGCATCGAAGTCAGGAAGTGGGAGCTCGACCCTATAACTCTGCCCAGCCTCGAGCCAGGGCGAGCCGCTCTGACGAGAAAGGGTCACCACTCGCGCCACAGGGTCATAGGTCACCACTGGCGATACAGCCACCTGACCATCAACGCGCTTGACGACAAACGACTGCCTCGACACCGAGACCGGCAACAGAAATCGATCGAACGCCAACTCGATCGATCCCCCCGCCGCCAACGGTCTTTCAGGCCCGACGTTCGCTCCCAGCAACGTCACATAACCCGCAGGCCCCACCTTCGCGGGCACACCCTGGTCGCACCCCAACAACGCCGCACCCACAAGCGCGAAGGTCGCCGTACGAAAACTCAGCTGTCGGTATAGAGATTCAGCTGTTCGCGGACGACTTCGTCCGACACCCCCGTGCGGAGGTTGTCTTTCAGACAGTCGGCCAGCGTGATGAGCAAGTCGTCCACGCCCTTGTCCTGAATCAAGCGTTGCAAGAGCGCCTTGCTCTCGCGGCTGTCGTCGGAGCGAAGGAACTGACGCACGGCGTCCAAGGAAATTTCGCCCTGGAAGTCGATGTACATGTTCTCCAACAGGTATCGGACGAGCTCTTTCATGGGGGGCCTCCTCGGCAAAAAGCGAGCTGTCCGTATACCTCTCTGCGCTCCTTCGGCGCAAGAAAGAACCGCGAAGAGGATTTACTGGCATTGGGCTAGCGTCCTGTCGCCGGGTTCGTGGCAAACATAACAGGGTCGCGGGTTGCGTTTGAACTGGGTGGAGCACCCGCCAGCGAAGCCGCCGCGATGCGGATTGAAGCCGCCGCCGATACCGCGAGCGCCGTGGCAGGACGTGCAGTCGCGCTCAATGTGGCAACTGACGCATGCGTTGAGGTTGCGCTGCGCTTCGAACGCATGATGCCCAGGCTTGCGGGGGGCGTCGCTCCAATCGCTCTTTGGGGGGTGGAATCGCCCGCTGTTGCGCAAGTTCGGCGGACCGCTCATCGAGACGCCCGTGCGCTGGTGGCAGTCGACGCAGAACGTTTGCTCACGGTGACAGCTGGTGCATCGCTGCGTCGCCTGACGCGCCTCGATTGCATGCATGTTCAAGTAATCGTTTGGGTGGATGCTGCGCGGGCGGACGCGACCGTCGTGGCAATCTGTGCAGTACTTTTCGGAGTGGCATTGCGCACAGAGTTGGGAGTTGGTGCCGGCAACTTGCTTGTGACGTTCGATGAAGTCGGGTGTGTGGCCAGCGTTGTTGAGCCACTTCGGCGGCTTGAGGGTGCCGCTCGCAAAGCTCGTGCGTAGGACACCTTCGCCGTTGTTACTCTTGATGTGGCATGTTTCGCAGCCGCCCTTGGCGTCGCCTTGCGAGGCGGAGTCGGGCATCTCGTGGCAGTGCAAGCAACCGCTCATCCGCGGGAGCTGATCGCGGGTCGCGAGTTCGAGCTCCTTGATGGCCCCGTGGCATTGTGCACAGTCGATGTTACGAATTGTGTGCTTCTGGTGAGAGAAGGTCATGTTCGCGCGCGGTAACATCATGCGCGCGACTCGGTTGCCGTCGCTGGGCTTGTAGCTGTTATGGCAATACGAGCAGGCGCCCATGTCGCCGGGGCCTGCCTTGACCGCCGATTTATTGTCGTGGTCTGTGCCGTGGCACGTGTCGCACATCTGCGGTTGGGGCAAGAGGTAGTCGGTGGGCGAGTTGCTGCTGGCGGCCTTTGCGTGGCAGTCTTTGCAACCAAGGCCGATCGATTTGTCGAGGTGCTTCTTGTGGTGGAAGCGACTCGTGATCGTTTGCGGCGGGAAGATCACGGGGCTCGGTCCGGGGTCTTGCTTGAGCGTGCCTGGAGGCATCCACTTGAGCGGGACAGCGACGTTGCCCGGCATCGGCGCCATGCCGTGACGCCCTGAGGAATCGCCGTCCGCTATCGCATCCTCGTTTGACAGCGCGAAGCACGCGGCGAGGGTAGCCACGAGGAGAGGCAAGAGAACGAAGAACCAGCGGCCGAGCGCTTGCCGGCTCATGGCGTTACCGCCACGTTGAGCGAAAACACGAGCCGAAAGCGATGTCCCACCAAACTGTTCATGTAGTGATCAAATTCGAGACCCGCCCTCGAGCGCGGAGCGAGGTGGTAGCCGATGCCGGCCATGTAGCCACCGCTGACGCTGTCGCGGTTTTCGCGAAGTTTGTCGTCCCAGCTCCAAAGCGATGCTCTGCCTGACAAAACATAACGTCCACCAAAGAGGCGCTCTCCATAGACATCGCCGCCAACGCGCTGCCCGCCGTCGCCGAAGTTGCCGGAGCCTTTCGCGCTAAGCGTCAAGTTTCCTGACCGATAGCGCGCAGATGCGGTGCCTCCGACATCGAACGGGGAGCCGTTGGTGGGGTAGATGCTCGGGTTGTATAAATCGGTCAGCCGAGGTGATGAATTGGTGCGTGTGGGCTCAGTTTGAACGTTGAATGCGCGCCCATAGCCACTCGCGCTGATGCTGAACTTCTCGGTCGCGTCGACGTTTGCACGGAGCGCGACGTAGTTCATCGGTTCGGCGCCGAAGAAGTTCCAAATCGAGTCGGCGTCGAAGGACGGCTGGTAGTAATCGTAGTCGGCGCTTACTGTGACTCGTTTTGTTACATAAGCATCAAGGCTTGCAAAAACTTGGGTAACCGTCGCAAGGTAAAGATCGTAGACCATCCCGCTCTTGACGCCGCCCCAGTTGGACAGGTTGAGGTTGAGCGACCCGCCGATGCGCTCTTGCGAGATGCGCGTGCCGTCATAGGTCGCGGGGGTGAGTAGGCCGCTCTGAAATTGCGAGAGGCTGGAACCGCCCGTGTTGTAGACGCGTCGGTAGCTTACCTTGGCTTGCAACCACGACCATCCGGCGGTCTCGACGCCAACGCCCCAGGCGGGTGCCAGCGATGTTGGCTGAAACGACGGGTAGAGCGTCGGATCGTAACCCGTGCGGTCGCCCCGCCAGATGCCTCCGCGTTCGAAGCGGCCCGTCGACAGCGGTAGCCCGCCGCGCACTTCGAACCCTCCGTAGGCTTCAGCGGTTAGGTGAACCGGGGTGGTCACCTTGACGAGTGCGCCGTCAAACGACCACCAGCCAAGGGGATCGACGATGTACTGGCGGCCTGCGCGAAACCCGAGCCATCCCTTGAGCAAGCGCCGACCTTCGAGGTAGCCGTACATGATGTCTACGGGGCCGCGCGACAGGCCGGGCACGAAGTCGCCAAATGCGTTGGGATCCGCGAATCCGCCATTGCCATAGTCGGCGTCGTACCTAAGGCGAGCGACGAAATTGAGCTCTCCGCCGAGGCGCTGTTTGTCAATATTATTGACTAAATTGTAGGCGCCCACACCGAGGGTCGTTGTCACTCTGCGACGGGCATACACGACCTCGCCGGTGGGGCTGCGCACGTCATAAAACTGCGCAGCGGTGTCGCTCGTCACATCATAGTCGGCGGCCTCAGCGCGCGCACTGATGGCGAACGCGAGCGCAGCCAGACTTGCTGCGTTCAATGCGGGCGCGATGGCGAGAGCGGGGCTGCGCACGAGGGGCGAACGACCTCCGAGGACGCCAGGGAAGCAAGAGTTGGTGGGGGGCGTCAATGGAATTTCGAGAGGAAGCTTGCCCTATCGGCCCGCGGATTTTACGCTGCGAGATTCGGCTTGCCTGATGAGTGACCATCCCCAACAACGGTATCGCGTCGTCGAGAAACTCGAATCAGGAGGGATGGCCGAGGTATTTCGCGCAGAGAGCGAGGGCTTGCATGGGTTTCGCAAGCAGGTGGCGATCAAGCGCGTTCTGCCGCATCTGAGCTCGAAGACGAAGTTCATTCAGATGTTCTTGGATGAGGCGCGCCTCTCCGCGCAGCTCACGCACTCAAACTGCGTCCAGGTCTTCGACATCGGTGTGGGCGACAACACGTACTTCATCGTGATGGAATTCGTCGACGGCGCGAATCTAAAGAACGTTGTCGATTCGCTCCGCAAGCAGGGGCGTGAGTTTCCGATCGAAGCGGCGCTCTTCATCTGCATCGAGATCTGTAAGGGACTTAGCTACGCGCACGAGCTTACCGATCAGCGTGGGTTACCTTTGCAGATCGTCCACCGAGACATCTCGCCACCGAATGTTCTGATTACGAAATTCGGCGAGATCAAGATCGTGGACTTCGGCCTGGCGAAGGCAAGCACACAGCTCGAAAAGAGCGAGCCCGGAATCATTAAAGGTAAGTTTGCTTACCTTTCTCCCGAGTTGGCATTGGGCAAGGAAGTTGATGCTCGCGCGGACGTCTTTGCGGTGGGCATCATTCTTTGGGAGCTCCTGGTTGGAAAGCGCCTGTTCTTGGGCGACACCGACTACCAGACGGTGAAGAACATTCAGGCCGCGGTCGTTCCCCCGCTTGGCCCGCTCAATCCACTGGTGACGCCCGAGCTTGAGCGCATCGTCAACCGTGCGCTCGCCAAGGAACTCGACGTCCGTTATCGAACGGCGCGCGAGCTTGGCTACGATCTGACACGCTTGCTTTTCAAGCTGGGCAAGCCCGTGAGCGCGTTCGACATCGCGTCCCAGGTCCACTTCGCCATGCGCGATCGCGTTCGCCAGAGGCCAGCGTCGTCACGTATCGACAAGCTCATCGAGGATGCGCTGTTCCAGTTCACCTCACTCACCGACGGCGAAGAGAAACCGGTCGTTCGCCCGAGCCAGTCTCCCGTCCCATTTCATGATTTCTCAAAGTGGATCTCTGAGATCGCGCCATCGAGTCGACCGAGTGACCCATACCCGCTTCACCAATCGCTGCCGCCTAATCTGAGCGAGGGAAACCTCGCGTTGCTCGAGGAAGATCAGGGGACGCCGCTAGCCTCTCCTTCCTCATCGCAGAGTCTGCATCCGTTTGGCAAGTCACCTCGGGCAATGACGATGGGGGGCAGGAGCGCGGGTGCGGTGAAGGCTGGCACGTCGACCATGCGATCGATCCCGCCCGTTCCTACTACGGCGGCGGAGACGTTGAATGCTCCCGTCGTCGCGCCTCCACAGGCTACGTCCGCAGCAAAATCACAGGCTGCAGGGGGCTCGCGAGCGTGGCTCTATACGCTCCTTCTGGGCTTGTTTCTTGCTGGTCTCGCTGCGAGCTTGTGGGTATTTAGGCAACGTTCCTGACCGGTCACGTGCTTGATAGTCCACCTGCTTGATCGTCAAAGGTGATGACAGGTTGCTACGGGCAGGCGACGCGTCCATCCCGCACGACGCATGTCCCGCCGGTGCACTCGCGAAGGCGGACGAACTTTGTCCCTTTGCAGACGAGCTCAAGCTTGCCGTCGAGGCTGCATGCGCGCGCTTCAGCTAGTTCGCACGAGTCGCCCTCCGTTGCGACCGTCGTGTCGCAGCTCACCCCGCGCTTGTCTGGCCTTACGGTGCACTCTTTTGGACCGCGACAGGAGCTCACGGGTTTCATGTGGCCATCTTGGCAAAGGAGCAAACTTCGGTGGTCGGTGCCGCACGCAAGCGATCCTGGAGGACCGCAAACGTCTGTGCTCTCGGCAACGGAGTTGTCGCAGTTCACCATGGAGGCCTCGACCCGACAGCCCGCGGCGCCCCGACAGTGTCGCCACGACTCGAACTTGCCCTGGCGACAAATGAGGGCACGCTTTCCGCCTTCGCCGCAAGCGTAACTCTCGATGTTCCCATTCATGCACGCGTCGCCAACGTTGGCTCTGGAGTCGTCGCACGTGACGTTGTGCGCGCTACCGTGTTCGACGCAGCCCTGTGGGCCACGGCAGGGAATCGACGCCCACTGTCCGGCTCTGCAAAGGGCGGCTTGGGCTGGGTCGAAGCACGCGGCAAGGTTGTTGGTTTTGCACGTTGCGCCGGGCTCCGGTTTCTCGCGGCATGCGGTGAGCGACGCCGCGATGAGGATGTTCGCGAATGCGCTTCGGAGGGTCGGCCAGTCGGGCATTTCTCATTATCGGAGCGAAAAACCGCGCACCGCAAGAATCGGGTCGCGTGCGGGCCGCTCTGGTCTCACACTCCTTGCCCATGACGGAAGCCGGGAGAGACTATGAACGCGTCGCGGAGGCCATCCGGTTTCTGGTCGCGGGCGTTGAGGAGCAACCCGAACTCGAGGGGCTTGCCGCGCATCTTGGGCTCAGCCCGTATCATGTGCAGCGGATGTTTCAACGCCTGGTCGGGGTCACACCGAAGGGCTTCCTCCAGCACCTCACCTTAGTGCGAGCGAAACGGCTGCTGGCGGACCAGGCGAGTCTTCTCGATGCAAGTCTCGCGGTTGGCCTTTCGGGACCAAGCCGCTTGCATGATCTTTTTGTAACACTCGACGCGATGACGCCGGGTGAGTTCAAGCGCGGTGGTGCGGGCGTGGAAGTCGCATGGGGCATCCATGCAACGCCGTTTGGCGACGCATTGTTCGCAGAGACGAAGCGCGGCCTTTGCGCGCTACGCTTCATGGACGAAGGGCGGCGTGTCGCAGTCTCCGAGCTCGAAGCGCACTGGCCCGACGCGCGTCTTATCGAAGCGCCCGAACGCACTGCGCCCGCGGCGGCAGTCGTCACCGATCGCATGCGCGGTCGACCCACCCAGCCATTGCGCATGGCGCTGAGGGGCACGCCGTTTCAGGTGCAGGTTTGGAGGGCGCTGATGTCAATCCCCGAGGGGTGCGTCGCCACCTATGGGCAGCTCGCGATGACCGCTGGATGCGGCCGTGCGGTGCGCGCGGTTGGGACCGCGCTTGGCCATAACCCGATCAGTTATCTGATCCCTTGCCACCGTGTCATCCGCGCCACAGGTGCCATCGGTGAATACCGCTGGGGCACGCCGCGAAAGACCGCTTTGCTAGCGCTTGAGAAGGCACGCAGCGCATGAAGGTCGCGCTCGCGCTGGCTGTACTCTACATCGTTTGGGGTTCGACCTATGGCGCGATGCGGATCGCCCTCGGCGGCTTCCCTCCGCTCCTCATGGCCGGAGTCCGCTTCGCGACGGCGGGTGCAGCACTCTACGTCGCGCTCCGCCTTCGAGGGGCGCCACCACCGACGCCGCGTCAGTGGGCGCACTCGCTGCTTGTCGGTGTGCTCCTGCTTGCGTGCGGCAATGGAGGCGTCGCTGTCGCTGAGCAGTGGGTTGCTTCTGGACTCGCAGCCGTCGTCATTTCGTCCGTGCCCCTCTGGTCCGCGCTCTTCTCGGGTCTCTTC
>CAMBEV010000042.1 GCA_945865595.1 Nannocystis exedens
GGGCGACGGAAGCACTGTTGGCGGCCCCTGCCAAGTCGGCGTCGACGCCCTCTGCGAACGTAGAGTCGACAATGAAGGTGTCCGACCCTTGCAGCAGCCGGCCCGGCGGTGTCTTGTCTGACGTGACCCGACTGCCCCCGATCACCTCCCATTTTAACGTCACCGGCCAGCTCACGGGAATGTTGAGCGGTGCCTCTCCCGCGACCATCTGGGCAGTGACGCTGAAAGTCGCGCGAGGTTTCCATGTCAGACGTTTCGCGGGACCGGCGGAGTTGACGAACCCCACGAAGAGATTGTTCGGCGCGTTGACCATTCGGGCGTTGGTCGCGATGTTTGGGGCGCCACCCACGACCGAGCTCGATCCGGTCAGGGTGATGTCGAGGCGCGGTATACCGATCGTTGCTTGCGCCTCGGAGCCCTCGGCGCCGTACGCGTCGCGGACGCGCACCTTGACCCCGTATTGGTATCCCATGCCGCGCGCTTGGGTGCTATCGACGCGGAGGTCACGCCTGTTGTCGTTGGCGCCCGCGAACACTCCCCATCGACCTTGGTTGTCGGGGTGTGTCTTGAACCACTCGTAGAGAAACGGCCCGTTCATCTCGACACTGGCAATCCCCTGCGTTCGCCAGCTGTAGACGATTTTGTCCTGGTGCAACGTGTGCGTAGGCGTTGGTTCGACGCGAAGGTCAACCGAGGGTCTTGGCAGATCGATCGGCATGATGTCCTTGGCGCGGCCGGGCGTTTGCCCAGGGCGCGCTGAGCTCGCGTCAACTGCTACATGGGGCGTGTAGTTGCCTGAGCCGACGCCGGGGTTCGAGTACACGGGCCATTGCCAGTTGAGCGTGCGTTGGTCCGCGATCACTCCCGCAGCTACGGCCGTTCCGTCCTTCGACCACTGCAACCGCGTGTTTGCGTCGCAGGGGCTCGAGCTGCCTGCTGTCTTCATGGTGCACGCCGAAACGCGCGTTGTGACATTGTAGACCCGCTTGCAGCCTGCACCGATCCTAGCGTTGATGCACTGCGAGGTTGGGATCGGCCCGCACGCACGACATTCGATCCCGTTCCTGTCCAAGTAGCCACCAGGCGTAGGCGGGTCGGATGCGATGTCCACGTTGAAGTCCCCCACGATGGCTTGGACCTCGCCCATCCAGTTGGACCCATACGTGTCAGCATTCGGCATCGGTATGACGAGCTCGGCCCACTTGCGACCGTCAGCTGTATCGCGGAGCCGCGTGAGAGTCGCGTTGACGTTCCGTGAAGCCGTGTCGTCATAGATCGGTCCGAGGCGCTTAAACTTCAACGAGAGCACCTGATCGGTCCTCCCGACATTATAGGGGGGGAGTTCGAGCTTCCATCTCGTGATGTGAGCATCGCGTCCAAACGAGCAGTCCGTGATCTCGTGGTAGGTGGATTCAGTGAACGCAGCGACGCGCCAAATCTTCACCCCTCCATCGTTCTTTATGGGAAGCAACGTCGAGTAGACCGGGTGGATCTCGGCGACGTCGTGATCGTCGGTCTCCCCTGGTTGATCGATGGTGAGCACGCCCTGCGCAAACAGCACCATGTCGTCCAAGGGCACGCTGCCTGCGGGCGCCTTCCGATACTGATACCTCGTGAGCCGAGGGGCGTCGGCGTCCCAGAGCGTCTCCCCCGAGGTGTCACGCTTGACGTCGTTTGCAAGCTGCAGCCCTTCCGGCGTCAGCAAGAACGCGTTCGACAGATCCTGCGGCCAGAAGCTCCAAGTGTCGTTGACCAAGCCGACGTTCTTTCTCACCCTGGCGATGCTCATGTGCTCGAGGACGGGTGTGATATACTTGCCCAGCTTTTTCTCCCAGGAAGTGCCAGGAAGTTGCTGCACGCCGTGGTCGTAGCTCCCATTCGGGAGGAGAATTCCAAGGTTGTTGGCGAACGAGACGTGCCAGTCGAGCTCGCGATCCCGCGTGAAGCTGGGCCCAAAAGGAGTCGACCACCTCGAGGCCACTCCGTGCCGGATCCAAAGCTTCTGGATCTTCCCCCTGACGGTTACCGGTTCACCCTTGAGGGTCCCCGGGTAATGGTGAGGCACCCACTTACAACCTTGGTCGACGCACGCCGGGCCGACGCAACCTTCCCAGGCTTGCGCCGTCGATGAGAAAAGAACTGCCGCTCCCAGCGTTACCGAAAACCGAAACCGAATTGGCAAGAACCTCATGCTGTCTCCCCCTCGTCCGCACGCATGCCGAACGCATGCTTAGGAGAGCACGCACGATCGAAGTCGTCTATGTCAACGCATCGCCTGAATCGGCGAAACCCGCGCCGCGCGTATGGCGGGAAGAAGTCCACCGAACACGCCCATCGCTAGCGCGAACATCAAGCTCATCAAGAGAATTGCAGGCGTCGGCTCGAAGGTGAAAACGATCTCGGACCAGCTCGTAAAGTTGATCATTGAGAACGATACGAACCGCATGGCAATCGCAGCGGCGGCTCCAAGAGCTCCACCGAACAGCGAGAGCACCGAACACTCGAGCAAGAACGCGACGAGAATTTGCCAGCGAGGAAATCCGAGTGCTCGTAGCGTGCCGATCTCACGCTGCCTGCTTGCGATCGATCCGTACATCGTGATCATCGCTCCGATCATGGCACCAATCGAAAAGAAGAACGCGATAACCGAACCGAGCGCGGTCACGAAGATGCTCACGCCCTCAGACTGCTTTTCGAGAAAAGTCGTCTCGCGCGTGACTTCGAAGCCCAAGTTCTTGTCGCTCTCGACCGAAGCCTTGAACGCGTCGAATTTGGCGGGCGACTCAAGACGAGCGCGTACGGACGAAACGAGGCCCTCGCGTCCAAGTCCTGTGCGAACGGTGTCCACGTCGGCCCAGACTTCGGACTCGTACGACGAGCCCTCGTCTTCGAGAATTCCGACGACCGAAACCGATCGATTTTTGCGCAGTTCGAACGATTGACCGACCTCGAAGCCTTTGAACCGACCGCGCAAACGCTTGCCCACGAGCACTTCGTCTGAACCGGGCCTCGGTGCGCGACCACTTACTACGCGCGCGCTCGGACGAAACGCGAGCGCCGTTTCGGGAACGCCGCGAAGAAATACGTTGGTAATACCGGGATCTCCGAGTTTCTCGAGCGCGAGCACGAGCACCACTTCGCCGACACCAATGGGCGCGCCTTTGTCGTCACGCTTCACTCCCGGAGCGGCAAGCACGAGCCCGACGCTTGTCGTGTCGAAGGAGCTGTTCAGCTCGGCATCACTGCCCGTGCGCATGACGATCGCATTGTCGGCACGCCCCGAAGCGCCGAGCGTCTTCTTGATGCCCGCTGAGAGCATCAATGCTGACGCGAGCACGAAGACAACAAGCGCAATGCCGAATGCCGTTGCGGCCGTCGTTGCCTTGCGCGCGAGGATGCTGCGTAAATTGTAACGAAACGGAATCATGCGACCCTCCGCAATGCGTCCACAACACGCAGCCGCGTCACGTTCCATGCGGGAATGCCCGCGGCCACGAGACTCATACCGACAGCGAGCAGCATCGCGAGCAGCGCGTTGCCGGGTGAGATTCGAAAGTACGGAAAGAAGCTTCCCATGTTCTCTTCGAGGAAGCGGCCCATGCCGAGTTGAACGATCGGATACGAGAGCAAGAGGCCGACGGTGCCGCCAAGCACACCAATCGTGAACGACTCCCCAAGCACGAACACCGCAAGGTGACGCGGGAGAAATCCGATCGCTCGAAGCGCGCCGTATTCTTGTGTGCGTTCGCGTGCGCCCATCGCAATCGTGTTGCCGAGGATCAGCATCATGATGCCAATGATGACAATCGACACGACATCGATCGCCTTCAAGACCGCGGTGAACATGCCGAGAAACGAAGCGTTGAACGCGCCTTCGCTCTGGCTGAGTGTTTGCGTGTCGCGTTCGTCGAACTTCCGATCGATTGCGAGCGACATATCAGCGGTTCGTGCGGGGTTCGACACCTTCGCTACAACCCAGCCGATTTGATCGCGCTGCCTCGCTGCCATGCCTTCGTTTAAGTAGTTCCAGTGAAAAAGAAACGTCGAGCGATCGACTGACTTGCGCGTTGCCGTGTAGATGCCTGAGATCGCAAACTCCCAATCACCAGGAAAAATGGGGCTCTTGAGCGAAACCTTGTCGCCCACCTTCCACCCAAACTTCTTTGCAATCACGTCACCCACAATTGCGCCGCGGCGATTTTCTTTGAAGGCCGCAAGGTCCGCCGGCGCTACGGCAACGTCCGTGTAGACCTGGAAGTAGGTCTCGGGATCGACCGCGAGTGTCGAGAAGAACTCGCGATCGTGCTTCGGATCTTTTCCGCCAAACCAGTTCGCCCATGTCGCGACGGTGACGCCAGGCTCTTGCCGAATGGTGTCGATGTAGCGCTTGGGCAACTGCATCACGAACGTAACTTTGTGTCGTGTCACGATGCGATCGGGCGCCGCGGCTTCGACGCCCACGTTGTAGGCCCACACGACGGTTCGCAGCATGACGAACGCAAGCACAGCGATCGCGACGCCGAGCACAGTGAGCACCGTACGGAAACGATTGCGCAGCGCGTTCTTCGCGGAGAGACCGAGGAACGTCATGAGCTAAGCGCCCCTTTGTCAAGACGGTGAACCTTTGTCGCGCGGTCGGCAGCGACCGGATCGTGCGTGACCATCAGGATGGTCTTGTTCATGTCTTTGGCGAGCTTCTCGAGCAGCGTGAGGATGTCGTCGGCGCTTTGACGATCGAGATCGCCCGTCGGCTCGTCGGCAACGATAATGGCAGGATCGTTGACGATCGCGCGAGCAATGGCGACACGCTGCTCTTGGCCACCAGAGAGCTGCCTTGGGTAGTGGTCCATGCGTTGCTCAAGGCCGACGATGCGCAGCGCGATCTCAGCGCGCTTTTTTCGCTCTGCGCCGCCCAGCTTGGTGAGCAGCAGTGGAAGCTCGACGTTCTCGAGCGCCGTAAGCACGGGCATCAAGTTGTACGACTGAAAGATAAAGCCGAGCGTGCGTGAACGCCACGTTGCGAGAGCACTCTCGGAGAGCCGCGAGATGTCTTCGCCCTTTACCTCGACGGTGCCGGAGCTTGGGCGATCAAGACCCGCAATAATGTTGAGCAGCGTGCTCTTTCCCGAGCCGCTCGGGCCCATAAGCGCCTCGAATGTGCCCTCGGCAAGGTCCAGATCGAGACCCGAGAGCACCTTGAGTTGCTCTCCACCGCGTTCGTAAATTTTGCTCAGGCCGCGCACGCGGACCATGGTCGACTCGCTCATTTTTCTGCGATCTCCTTCACTGCTTTTCCATCTGTCAGACTGGCCTGAGGCGTTTTCACAACACGCGTTCCGGCAGGGGGCCCTTCGACGAGCTCGAAGCCGTCTTGAAACGGCGGGCCAACCTTGATCGGTCGCAACTGCACTTTCCCGTTCTCGACGACGAACACCACCTTTTGACCGCTGCGTTCGACGATGGCGCTGGCCGGAACGATCGCCTTCGGTTTTTGCTTGAGCGACTCTTCGTCGATGGCCTTTGAGAGGAAGCTCACGCGTGCTGCCATGTCCGGAAGCAGCGGGCTTACAGTGTCAATCAACTTTACCTTCACCACAACGGTCGCCTTTGAGCGATTGACCCGCGGCGTGATCTCTTTCACCTCCCCGCGCAACCGCCTATCGGGCAGTGAATCGAGAACAACCTCGGCAGGCGCACCCGGCTTCGCGAGCGACAACCGTGCTTCTGGCACGTCGGCTTCAATTACCAGCGACGAGAGGTCAACGATCTCGAACAAGGGCGTGAGCGCCGTGAGCGAAACGACGTCGCCTACCTGCGGGGCGCGACCAACCACCACGCCGTCGAGCGGCGCCGAAATCGTCCCGTGGCGTAGCGTTGACGACAGGGCTCGTGCGTCGGCCTCGGCAGCCAACGCTTCGGCGAGCGTTGCCTTGGCGGTCTCTGCGGCAAGCTTGATGCGTCCGCCAAGATCGTCGCTTTGCGACTTCAAGCTAGCGCCTTGATCGGCAAGCGCTTTTTCGCGTTCATACTGCCGTTGCAAATCGGCAACCTGCGCTTGCTGCGCGGTCACACGGGCACGCGCTGCAGTTGCCCGTGACGCAAGAGTCGCCGCTGATGCACGCTGATCGGCGACGTCGACCTGGAACAAAACGTCACCCGCCTTGACCATTTGCCCTTCGACGACGTGCACACGCAGGATGCGACCCGCGACGTTGCCGTTCACCTTGGCGACGCGACCCGCGACCACGTACCCCGTCGCGGTTAGATCGATCGCCCCCTGCACGGGCGACACCCGCGCAATCTCGGTCACCGCCACTTCGGCTTTGAAGATGCGCGCCTCAATTGACGGCAAGATCGCGAAATACCCCACTGCGCCAAGTCCCCCGACCGCGAGGACAAAGAGCAACGCACGCCCGCTGCGTTTTTTCGGAACGCTTCGATCAATGCGCAGGGCAGCCAAATCAGCAGAAAGGTCACTCATCGCGAGCGCGGAACCTTAGCCGCAACCACGGTAGGTCGTTCTGCCTTATCCTACAAAAGTGACGACTATGATCAACCGCTTCCTCGGGACTCTCGTAGCGCTTGGCATCGCGACTGGATGTGGCGACCGCGCTTCGACCGTCGTTGCCGATGCCGGACCGTCGGCAATCAAGTAACGAAGCCGTGCGGCCACGCATCGAGCACCGAGCGCAGCGCAGTCAAGTTCCGATCGATCGGTTGCGTCGTATCGATGACGAAGTGTTCGGCCGACGGGAGCTCGTCGACGGGCTCAAACCGAGCGCAGAAGGCATCGAAAATCGCGATGCGACCATCGGAGACCCCACCCTGCTGCTCGCGCAACGCCAAACGCGTTCGACAGGCGTCGGCCGTGGCGCGACACTCTACGAACCGAAACGGGGCGTTGTGGCGACGTGCGAGATCGCGCGCCGCATCGCGCATCGCGACCGAGCGAAAGGAGGCGTCGAGAACGACGGGTCTTCCCGATTCGAGTACCACGCCCGCGCGCCGCAGAACCTCATTGTACACGCTCTCGGTGAACCTCGGATCGTACGCACCGGCCCACGCGGGATCGCTGAGCCTGTCGGTTGCCTTCACGCCGAGCATCGCCTTGCGCGTCCTATCGGCGTCGATGACCGGCGCGCTCAGCGCGTCGCCAACACGCTCCGCAATGGTACTCTTTCCGGAAGCGATGATTCCGCCAACTGCAACAACCCCAGGCTGAAGGAGCGACCGCCGATCGGCCGACAGCGCCAGGAGAAAATAGCGACGTGCCGCTTCCTGCGACCGTTGGCGAACGGCGTGCCCCACCGATTCATCGTCGGCGAGCAGCGCTGCGATCTTCCCTCGCACGTAGGCGCGATAGCTCTCGTAGAAGTCGACCACGGCATACAGATCGAAGTCGTTGGCCTCGCGAGCGTAGGCGGCGAGGAGGCGCTCGGCGAGATCCACCCGCCCGTGTCCCGCGAGGTCCATCGAAAGAAACGCAACGTCCGCACATACGTCAGCAAAGCGAAAGCGCTTGTTGAACTCGATGCAGTCGAGAACCGTCACGCGACCCTCCTGCAAGTAGACATGCTCGAGGCGCAGGTCACCGTGGCCATCCCGCACCTGCCCCTCGGCCGCGCGGCGACTGAAGACGGATGCGTGGCGACGCAAAAACTGCCGCTGCCAACGCCGTAGCTCGCGAGCCTGCTCCGCAGAAAGGTACTTCTCGATTTGATGGCGCGTCTGCGCGAAGTTCTCTTCGAGGTTGCACTGCAGCGCCGCACGCGAACCAAAGCGCGCCGACCCCTCGTTCGCAACGCACCGACCATGGAAGACCGCGAGCGTGGTAGCGATCGCATCGACCGCGCCCACGTCGAGCGTGCCCGCAGCAAGCAGGTGGTCAGCGCGCGCGGCATCGGGAAGCCGCCTCATGTGGACCGCCCAATCCACGACCGGCCTACTGGTCGCCCGCCGGTACGGCGCAGGCCAAACCCGCGCACGCCCATCCTCGCCGCGCACGATCGGAACGACTCCGAGGTACACATCAGGTGCGAGCCGCCGGTTGAGGCAGACCTCGGCCTCGCACGCCGACCGCCGGCGCTTCATTGTGGTAAAATCGAGGAAGCCCAGGTTCACGGGCTTCTTCACTTTGAAGACGTCCTGCTCCCGAACGAACACCCAAGAGATATGCGTCTCGATGCACGCGACCGTTCGCGAGCTCGCAACCTCCGCGTAGGCCTCCGGCCGAACGAGGTCTTCCTTCAGTGGGCGGTCGGGCTCTTTCGAGGGGTGGCGGATCGCGCTCTCCTTTGGTGGGACACGTCGACGAAGCATATCCTGTGTCGCTCGCGTCTACGAAGCCGGGAGAAGTTACAACGCTGTTGCGGTATCGAGCAGTTCCCGATCGACGCGAACGACGGCGGCCCCTGCGGTGTAGCCAGCGCCGCCCGCGATCATCAGGATGAGTGAATCAGGCGCGAGCTTGCCCGATCGAAGCGCCTCGTCGAGCGCAATACCGCACGAGGCGCCAGAAACGTTGCCCGTGCGCTCAACGTTGATCCACATGCGCTCAAGTGGAAATCGCATCAGGCGTGCCATGCGTTCGAGGATGCGGCGATTGGGTTGATGCGGAACGATCATCGTAATGTCGCTCAGCGATAGACCAAGGCGTTCGAGCAGCGCCTCGCCGATCGCGATCATGCCGTCCACCGCGGTGAGGTACACCTGCGGGCCGTCGGCCATGACGATGCAGTGAGCGCTGTCGCGCACCGTCTCAGCGCTCGCTGGCATTCGAGAACCACCCGCCGGAACGTAAACCGCGCGCGCGCCGCTGCCTTCAGCGAGCAACGCCGTGCCGAGAAAGTTGGGCGCACCCGTACCGACGAGCGCCGCAGTTGCCCCATCGCCAAAAAGCGCGACGGTGCTTCTGTCATATAAGTTGACGAACCGCGATCGCACATCGGCCGCACACGCGAGCGCTTGCCGGTCACCCGTGGCCACGCATCGAGCGGCGAGATCGAGCGCGTAGATGAAGCCCGCACACGACGCGGTGAGATCGTGGGCAGGAGTGTGCCCCAGCGAGAGGGCGTGCTGAACCGTGCACGCGGCCGCTGGCGTCATGTGATCGGGCGAGACCGTCGCAAGGACGAGGCGATCGATGACTGATCGATCTCTACCCCCGAGAGCATGCTGGCACGCAGCGATCGCCAAATCGCTCGTCGCTTGATCACTTTCGACGTAGCGCCTTTCGCGTACGCCACACATGCGCTCCATCTCATCGGCCGTAATCGTCGCGCCCATCGACACAAGGTCCGCATTGGTCACGACGCGCGGCGGAAGGTAGGCACCGGTGCTCACGATGCGAATCGGGCGCTCAGGCACAAAGAAGCGAGGCTCGGGTTTGCTCATGGCGGGTTGCCCTTCAGGCGCTCGATCAAGTCGGCCACAGTCTGCACGTTCGTGAAGGTCTCTGACGTCACCTGATCGGCTGAAATACGAAGGTCAAATTCGGATTCAACAGTCTCGACGATATCGATGAGGCGCAGCGAGTCGAGATCCTCGAAAGCGCCCGCGTCATCGATTGAAACCACACCCGCAAGAAGCTGCCGCAGACGCTCAGGTAGGGGTTGCATCTCAGCTCCTCGACACTTCAATAAGCGCCGCGCCCCACGAGAGTCCGCCGCCGGCAGCCGCAATGAGAAGCTTGGTTCCGTCAAGTACCTTACCTTCATGCGCCGCCTCGGCCAGGGCAACGAGCCACCCCGCCGCACCAATGTTCGCGTGCGCGCCAACATTGATGACCGTGCGCTCGAGCGCGAGGCCACTGCGTTTCACCACCTCGGAGATAAGCGGCACCGACGTTTGGTGCGGCACGAAGAGATCGACCTCATCGGGGCGCACCGCACCGAGCGCACGACCGATGGCGGACACGTACCGCGGGGGCACAAGCTTCGTGAGTTCGACGGGATCGCCCGACAATTCGTAACGCGACTGATCGATTTCATCGTGGGTCGGCGGCAGCGCGCCTTCGGCCGTCACGAGGTGGCCGTAGGCACCGTCGGTCTCAAGGGCGACGCCCATGAGCCTCCCCTTGCCGCGCGCAAGGACGAGCGCACCCGCGCCATCGCCGAGGCTCAAGGCCGCCATTTTGTGCGAAGGCGGGATCACTTTTGAAAACGTCTCGGTACCGATCACGAGCGCGGGGCCATCGCCTGCTTGAAGGAGCGCAGCGGCTGTTGCGAGTGCGTAGAGCCCACCCGAGCAACCCGATCGCACGTCCAAACATGCAGCGCCTATCGCACCGAGGCGGTGGCCCACCACGGCTGACACAGTGCTCGTCATGCGCGGCGGGGTCGACGTCGAGCAAAGAATGAGCTTCACGTCGCGTGGCAAAAGCTCTGCGTCCTGGAGCGCTTTGGCACCCGCCGACGTTGCAAGGTCGATCGTCGTGGGCTCCGCCCGATGGTCAATTGGCTTTCCTACCTCGTGCGCCCAGCTGCGCCGATCGACGCCGAGCGTCTCGCGCATGCTCGTCGCCATGAAGCGCAATTGCTCATCGTCGGGCTCGCGGTGGGGCCAGAGCTTGCTAGCCAGGCGCCGCAACACGGCTTCGTTGTCGAGCTCAAGCGCCGGGAAGGCTGAGCCGAAGCCCAACAAACTCAGCCCGTTAATCGCGCCCGCCCACACAGATGGACGATACGCCCTTTGTGGGCATAGGAAAGATCAAGGATGCCGCCGACGCGAGCAGTGTTAAACCAGGCCCCTAACGTCGGCTGTTACAAGGACTCGTTAGTACTCGCGCACCACGCAGCCCGGGTAGGGCATCGTCGATTCGTCAAAGAGCGACGTGTTGTTCTTTGCGGCCTCCCAGTTGCTCATGAGCTGCGTTACTTGTGAAGACAACGTCGTGGCGAGCGAAGGCGAGAAGTACTGAAACGGACACTCATACAACGTGGTCGCGTAGTCCGTGCATGACGACCCGGGGTAGTAGTTCACTTGAAGTTCGACCACACCGTAAACCGAGTTGACGATCGGGTTTGTGGGGCCGTTGGTAATCGAGTTGCCGACACTCCCAAGTTTCTGTCCGGCGATCACCGTATCGCCCGCCTTTATCGTGGGTGCCAAGACGTGATCGAGTGACACCCGGTAGTGTGAGTCTTTCACGGGCTCGATGGCGATCTCATAGTCTTGCTCCCACCACTGATTTTGGAAGGTGACCGAGACAACGCGGCCGTCGATCGGTGCGTACACACTTTGGCTCTTGGGAAGAAAGTAGTCGACTGAGCTCAGTCGCTTCGTGCCGCTACCGGAGCTGATCGTAGTGGCAAATGCCGAGATGGCATCCCTTGGAAGAGTCGGGTCGAGAACGAACCCGCCCCAGGAGCCAGAAGATGCGGCACCCGCGCCATGATCGACGATGTGACTTTTGAAGACGGGCGGGGTGCCGTCACGAACGCATCCAGTCGGTCCCGGTGGCTTCGCGTCGCTTGACGGGCCACCTGAGTCCCCGCTCAGCTTTACGTCACTTCCGAGCGCAGCGTCGGATGGAACGTCGACGCTCGTATCCGGTATGGCATCCACGCCCGCGTCCATCGGGCCATCTACTGCGGCGTTTGCATCCGCGGCGACGCTTGTGTCGCCACTCGCATCACGGCTTTCAACCGCACCCGCACCCGCGTCAGCCTGATGGGTCGACGCATCGCCTTCAGCGGGCGCACCGCTACCCGTGCTGCATGACTGCTGGCTGAGAATTGCAACGACGAGTGGTGGGCCCAGGGTGCGCAGCGATCGGTTGAACACGCATGGTTGAACGTCCACTCGGAGCGGAGCTTAACACCTGCAGCGTGCTACCTGTCCGCAACTGTGCCACCAGAGCGGCGTGCAAAGGTGTGCCCCGCCCGAACAGGGAATACGCGCTTTGTGGCCGAGGAACGATAAACTCCCCGTGCGACCGTCTAACGCTCAAACGCAAGAGGAGGTTCTTATGGCATGGTTCGATTCGCCGAGAAACGGCATGGGTTCGCTGGGACGCGGTGCACGGATCCATTTCGCATCCGTCGCGGCCGCAGTCATGTCGTTTTCGTCGCCCAGCTTCGCGGAGCCCGACAAAACAACGGTCTTGGGATACGGGACCTACGCGTCGATCGGCAGCTTGAGTTTTGTGACGATTGGCGATGACCACTGGTGCGTTGCCAGTATGGGTTCGGAGGCCGACCCCGCTTCCGTGCACAAGGTTTCGATGGTCGCGAAGGCAGGGAAAAACAAGCTAGACCTAACGCCATTTCCGAGCTCAAAGACGTTTATCGTCGGCTCGAAGAGCAAGATGACCTGCGACTTCCTCCAGCAGAGGAAGAGCGACGCAAAATACAACGCGGTCTCCATTTTTGCGTCGGCGAGCACGGTCGCGCTTCCCTATCTCGTACAAGTGGCGGCTCACCCGCTTATGCTCGGGTGGATAGGGAAGGGAGCAGTGACCAGCGGGGCACTCTTCAAGGCGCTTCAGGAAGAGGGAGCAGGCGTTTTCCACCCGATTGTCTTTGTGAAATGACACCGCCGCATGCGCGTGTTTGTGCGCATCGGAAAGATCAAGCTGGCCCTTACGTCTCGGAAAGGTCGAGTCGTATGTAGGCGAGGACACGAGTGCGGGTATCCATCGTCACCGGAGCAACGCGGGGCATTGGCAAGGCGGTCGCGCTAGCGCTTGCAGCGGCAGGGCATGCTGTCGCGGTCGTAGCCCGCGATGGCGCTGCGTGTGAGTCTGTTGTGCAAGAGATCCGCGCGCGCGGCGGGACAGCGGAGCCCTTTGCCTGCGACCTGTCCGAGGCTGCTGCGCGGTCTGGGCTCGTCCTGCGCGTGGTTGAGAGCTTGGGCGCGCCGACAGTTCTCGTCCACGCAGCGGCGCGCGTTTATGCACCCACAAAGTTACAATTTATCGAAGACGATGAAGTCGCGAGCTCCCTCGAGACCGACCTCATCTCCGCGGTTGCGCTCTCACGAGACACACTCGGCCACATGGTCGAAGCCCGCTTCGGTCGCATCGTCTACATCGGCAGTGTCGCCGCGAAAACCGGCGTCTCGGGCGGGACCCTCTACGCCACCGCGAAGGCCGGGCTCGAGGGCCTCGCGCGCGGCATCGCGGTCGATTACTCGCGGCGCGGCATCACCTCGAACGTCGTCTCGGTCGCTTTCGCGGAAACCGAGCGCCTGAGCGCGCGCATCGGAAACGACAGCAGCTGGCGTGAACGGCTCGAGCGCGCCACAGCCACGCGCAGCATTCCCAAAGCTGACGAGGTTGCCGCTGCAGTCGCTTTTCTTTGCAGTGAACAGAACAAGCACATCACCGGGACCGTCCTCGAGGTGACCGCTGGCGGCCATCTCAACAACCTTTGGTAAACCAAATGAACCGTTCAGCCTGGATCGTGTCCCCTCGCTACGACCTCACCTTCTTCATCGGAAGTTTGCTCCTTCCGCTGCTGCTCTGGGCCGCGTTTCAGATCGGGTGGCTCACGGGAGTAGGGGTGTTCGTCATCTTTCAACTCGCGTTCAACATGCCGCACAACATCCAGACCTGGACGATGAGCGTGCTCGACGAAGACGACCGCAAACGCAACGCCACACGTTACATTTTGGCCCTCGTCGTCATCACCCTCGTGTTCGCACTGCCGATGATGTTCTCGCCCAACGGCGTCCTTCCATGGATTCGCGACGCGCTCATCTACTGGGGCTACTACCACGCCGTCAGGCAGCACTACGGGTTTGCGCGTTTGTACGAGCGGCGTTCCGCGCTCGCCGGCGAACGCATCGTTCCGCTCGAATCGAAGTTCTACGCACGTTTCCTCGACGTTGTTGCGTACGCACCGCTCGTGCTTCGCTTTCGCGACAAGAGCCTGATGACGATCCGTGTGGCCGGAAAGGAAATTTGGGTACGACACCCTGTTCTTCCGGAGCTCGTGTGGAAGAGCATCGCCGCCATCTACGCGCTGATCATCGTCGTCGCGTTGGTTCACCACGCAGTCAGCTTCGCGAAGGGTAGACGCCAGATGCTCCCGCGAGCGCTTCTGCTACTCGCAGTAACGGTCGCTTCCGCGTTCGCGCTCATCATCGTGAACGATGTGGTCGTCGCGATCGCCATCGTGACCTCGTTTCACAACTTGCAATATCTCGGCCTCGTGCTGTTTCACAATCGTAACCGCGCGCGTGCTGAATCAGCGGGTGGCCAGCTGATCAAGAACTGGGCGATCGGCCTTCTGCGCGACGGCAAATTTCTTACCTACGCAGGGATCACGTTCCTCTACGGCATTGTACTCTTGGTCCCCATTGCACTCCTGAAGGACTCACCTCTCGGTGAGCTTCCAATTACCGTCGCGGTCGCCATGCACTACTACGTCGATTCTCGTATTTGGCGTTTTCAGGACTATCCGAACCTCGGCCGCTACCTTGGGATCGCCTCATGAATCGCGCATTTCGCGTTCTGCTTCTGCCACTGCTGATCGCATCGCCAGTCGTACTTGCGAGCCTCTCACCCTCGCGCTTCTTCGCGGACGCGCGGTGCGTTGCATGGCTCGTGCTGATGGTCATCGGCCTCGCCTTCGAGAACTACCTGGTGCACCCGTCGAGCGTTGCGAGCTCGAACACTGACGAGCAAAAGAAGCGCGACCGCCACACCTTTGAGCTCGCGGCCTTGACGAACATCGCCTGTTACTATTTGCCAGTCTACGACTACCTGCACATGGGCGAGGTGCTCCCCCGGAGCGGCCCCATCGTCGCGATCGGATTTGCGCTGATGCTACTCGGCGAAGGGATGCGCGTGGCGGCACTCCTGACCCTGGGTCGCTTCTTCACGATGCGCGTGGCAGTCCTCGAAGGGCACAA
>CAMBEV010000043.1 GCA_945865595.1 Nannocystis exedens
CAGGTCTACGATCGGCAGTCCGGAGCGTTCAGCTTCGTACCGGGACCGATCTTCTGCCAGCTGCTCCTCGCAGACGAGATCAACCGCGCGCCCGCCAAGACGCAGGCAGCGTTGCTCGAAGCAATGCAGGAGCGGCAGGTTACGGTCGATGGTCACTCCCGCGCCCTTCCCGCCCCTTTCACAGTCCTTGCCACGCAGAACCCGATTGAGTCGCACGGCACCTACCCGCTACCTGAGGCGCAGCTCGACCGTTTTTTAGTCAAGCTAGTTGTCGGTGATCCAGCCCGTGACGTGGAGCTCGCGATCGTCAAGCAACACCTCGGTGGCTTCGATCCGACCGACCTCTCGGCGCTTCGCCCAATCCTTAGCCAAGAGGACGTGCTCGCCATGCAGCAGTTGGCCAAGACCGTTCGCGTGGACGATACCGTCGTGGACTACATTGTTGAGATTGTGCGGCGCACCCGCGAAGACCGCTCAATCGAAGTCGGCGCATCGCCCCGCGCGTCGCTCGCACTCACCCGCGCGTCGCAAGTGGTCGCAGCCTCACAGGGCCGCGAGTTCGTGACTCCTGACGACATCAAACCGCTCGCGCTCCAGGTGCTCCGGCACCGGATCATCTTGCATGCCGATGCGCAGTTGCAGGGCGTCTCGACTGACGAGCGCATCACAGACATCGTGCGCGCGGTTCCTGTCCCGCGGATGGCTTAAGGATCGAGGGGCCCATTGATTCCATCCCGGCGCCTTGCCTTCATCGGCTTTCTGATTGCGCTCTTCGCGTGCGCATCGGCCATCGACAAGAATCTTGCCTTTTTTGTCAATATAATTGACGGCCTTCTGATCGCGCTCGTAGCCCTCGAGGTCCTGCTCATTCGCGGCACACGCTTTGTGGCCGAGCGTGAGGCACCAGACATCTTCTCAGTTGGGCGTACGCACTTGGTGACTCTCACCATCCGAAACCGGAGCGGACGACGTCTGCAGGCCACGATCAGCGACGACCCGGTCGGCGATTGCGTGCGCGCGGACTTGCCACAGACCGTTTCTTTCACGCCGCACTCCCAGGCGATCGTGAAGTACGCGCTCACGGCTGAGAAGCGAGGGCGCAAACAGTTCGGTGCGGTCGTCGTTCGGTATCCCTCGCCGCTCGGCCTTCTGTGGCGTCAGGAGCGAATCGCATTGGTTCAGAACATTGACGTATATCCAGACGTCCACGCGGCGCGCGCTCTCGAGCTCATGCGCAAGCAGGGCCGCGGAGATGCGCGCATGGGCTCGCTCCTTGTACGTGGTGGCGAGACAGAATTCGAACGCCTTCGCGCCTACGAAATCGGCGATGAACCAAGGCGCATCGACTGGCGCGCGACCGCCCGGCGCGGCGACGTGACCGTCCGTCAGTATCAAACCGAGTCCAACCAGAACATCATCTTTGCACTCGACGTCGGTCGGGGCATGCTCGGTGAGAGCGAAGGGCTCTCGTATGTCGATCGCGCACTCAACGCGTCGCTACTCGCGGCCGACGTCGCCTTGCGCACGGGCGATCGCGCAGGCCTTTTCGTATTCGACGATGCGCCCAAGCGGTATCTCGCGCCAGTTGGGGGCAAGAGCGGAGGCCAACGGCTCATTCGGGCGGTCTACGAACTCAACGCCAATCTCGCGGCAACCGATTATCGCGGTTCGCTGGCGTTCTTGCGCGCGCAGTCGTCGGCGCGATCGCTCGTGATCATCTTCACCCAATTGCTCGACGCTCGCTCGGGTAACGATCTCAGCGCATCGGCGCGTAGCCTCATGCCACGACACCTGCCACTCGTGGTGCTCATGCGTGACGTCGATGTAGAGCGCGCCGCAATCGCGCCGATCGAAGGCGAGATTGACGTGTACGAACGCGCCGCCGCTGCCGAAGCCCTAGCCTGGCGTGATTCGTTGATTTCGCGGCTGCGGCGCGACGGGGTTTTCGTGATCGATACGAGGCCCGATGACCTGACGCCAGATCTCGTGAAGCAGTATCTGGAGATCAAAACGCGTCGGCTTCTGTAGAGCCAAATTGCCAGCGCTATTTGCTCAAGCCGCCCTTTTTCGCAAGGAGATCTCCGAACGTGAACTTCGAGTCGCGCTGCACCTGATCGCGGTACACCTTGAAGGCGTTGCGCTCCTGATCGTCGCTTAGCGCCCGGAGCGACAGCTTCACTTCGCACCGACGTGGCTCGATCTCCATGATCTTGCCCTCGACCACCTGACCGACCTTGAACTTCTTCTTGAGGTCCGTGCCACGTTCGGTCCCCGTGCCTGAGCCGAGCACGACACCACGCGCGTTGCAGCCGGTTACACCGAGCACACGAATGTGCAGCATCGCGAGGTCAATCGTGTGAATGACCGCCTTCGCACTCTTGTAGACTTGGACGCGCTGTGGCTCTTCGCTCGCAGCTTCACCCTGGAGCGCAGGGTGCAATGAAATGCGATGCGCGCCGGGTTCGAGGTGAGAGACGACCACTTCGAATTCGTCGCCTATCTTGACGACCTCGCTCGGATGCTCGAAGCGGGTCAGGCTTATCGGCCGATCGTTGAACATCAAGTCGATCATGCGAATGAGCCCGTCAACACCCGGTTCGAGCTCAACGAACACACCGAAGGGCTGGATGCGGACAACCTTGCCGGTGTGACGCGTGCCGCTCTTGTACTTTTCGGCGACGCTCGCCCATGGGTCATCAATGAGGGCCTTGCGAGAGAGCCAAATCTTGCCCTTATCGTCAACTTTCTGGACTTGTACCTCAGTCGCTGCGCCAACCGTGAAAACGTCGGCTGGGCCGTCGCTCCGGTTGTGGCTCATCTCGGCGAGCGGAACGAGGCCTTCCACGTCGCCCAAGTCGATGAACGCGCCGAACGGCACGACACTGCGCACGATTCCGGGAACCGCTTGGCCAACCAACGGACGAATGCGTGCGAGCGCGATTTCGCGATGCTCAGTGGCTTCAGCTTCGAGCTGCCCGCGCCGCGAGAGCACCACGTTGTGACCCCTGGCGGAGTATTGCGCGACGTCGAACTCAAGACGCTGCCCAACGAACGCCGTCAGATCGGCGCCCATGCGCAACGACATGTGCGAAGCCGGGCAGAATGCGCGCAAGCCCGCAACGTCGACTTCAATGCCCCCTTTGATGACGCCAGTGACCAAGCCCGTGACACGTGTGCCCTCTTTCGAGGCCTTCTCAGCGGCAACCTTTGCCGCGTGAAAGCGACGCGGATGGCGCGTGAGCACAATGAGCCCACCACGCGAACCGTCGTTGTGCACGATGGCGACGAAGTGAGCGCCCTCTTCGAGAACAATGGGTGGCGCAACAGGCGCGGCGGGAGGGACAGGCGCGACTGCAGGAGCAACCGACGGAGTCACCGTTTGCGGCGACGCTTCATTTGCAACTGCAACTGCTTCATTTGAAGCTGCGGTGCCTTCGGTGGCAGCGGTGGCAGCGGTGGCTTCGACCGGTTCGATGGCTTCGACCGCTTCAGCCGCCGGCGCTTCTGCTCCGGCGGACTCTTCGGGGAGCAACATCTCTTGGCGATCGAAGATGCCGGTGCCCTTGCCCGACAGGTCAACGAAAATAGCCTCGTCGGTGATCTCAATCACTTTACCAAACACGACATCGCCCGCCGCGAACGCAGGTCGCTCGCGATCGAAGCGCGGCTTGCGATCACGGCGATCGTTCTTACCGCCGGGTTTTCCGGCTGGCCTGCCATCTCGGGTGTCGCCACGAGTGCCGTCTGCGACGACGTTGCCGGCGTCTGGGCCCTCACCAGGCTGACCCTGGACTTGCACGCCTTCGCCGCCACCGCTCTTCTTCTTGCGGCGCCGCTTGCGCTTCCTCGTGCCACCTTCACCGGGCGGGCCACCTTCACCGGGCGCGCCAGCCACATCAGCCGCTACCGACTGGTCAGCTTCGTTGACTTCGTCGCCAGCCTGCGGCCCATCATTGTCAACCGAAGGGGCCGAAGCTTGAGCCTCGGGCGCCGGGTTCGCAGACGCAACAACTTCCGTGATCTCGGACGTATCTGTACTCATGCTCGACCTATGGGCGATGGGGATAGGCCGCGCACCCTACCAGAGTGGAGGCCAAATTCTCGGGAAATAGCTCCTAAACGACGGCCGCCGACGAAGAGGGTGCCGGTGCGAAGCCTTCCAGGCTGAAGTTGAGGCCCGCGGGCACCTCGAGCCCAATGGCTTTCGGGTCAGGAAACGCGAGACCGCACGCAAGCACCGCCGGCTTGATGTCGTTCACGAAGTCTTGCATCACGATGCCCGAGTCTCGCTTTTTTAGGCCCTTCGCTATTGCGCTCCGATTGCCTTCGGTGTTCGGCCGCCCGAACGAGAGCATGCCCTGTTTGAACCACGTATTAAAGTGAAGTTGCTTGACGTCCTCAAAGTTGCCGGACCGACAAAGATCGATCACGATGCGCTCGCCGAGGCCTTGGTGGCCCGCCTCTTCCTTGATGATCTTCTCGATGATTTCGCGGTAGGGCAGGTACGAACACTGGTCGTACTCTTTGAGCTGCCAGAACCCGCCGCGATCGTAAAGAAACTGAGCCATCGCAAGCTCGAACCAGCTTTGCGCAAAGTCGATGGGCTTCTTTGCAAGCCGAGCCTGCACTTTGGGTTCAACGGTCTCGCCGGTGAAGCGCTTGTACATGCGCACCACGACCTCGTAGTGCTCCATCTCTTCGGTAATGTGCCAAGTCATGAATTTAAGCCACTTGAGCTCCGGCACAAATTGTAACCCGTAACCGAACATTTGAGCTGCAGCGAGCTCACGATACGCCTGGCTCTCCATCATCTGCGTGACGGTGGCGATCATCTCGGCGTCCATTTGCTCTCTCGCGTCGTACGTCTTCATTGCGCGATGTTCCTTTGCTCTAAACCTTCAAGCACTTCGGTCACGGTCATGGTGACGAGTCGCTCGTACAGACTTTCACCCTCGGCATTCGAAGCCTCGTGCGGCGTACCAGTATAGGCCCTTGTCATCCCCATCTCGAGGAAGCTCGTCTTTCCGGCCAAGATCCCGTCGGAAAGGCTGAGGTCAAGGCCGTCCAGCTGGTCGTGGCCTGATACCGGCTGGCCAGCCGCAATGACGAGCGACGTTTCGTAACGACCCGCGTGACAATTGCCACGCTTGAACTCGTCGGACAGCGTGCGTCCCCACCTTCGGGCAAGCGGAGATGCGACGCTAATCGCCCCTGTGGGTTGGGTGTTGAGCACCGCGCGAACGGCTGCATCGTGCGCCGGTTCGAGGTGGTTGTTCACGAAGCACACGTGAGAGAATCCATCGCGCAACAAGGCCGCCGCCACCTCCGTGAGCACCGCCGTGAGCACGGGCGCGGAGATACCAACCGCACCTGAGAAGCCGCGCGCAAACTCGGTCACACCGTACGGAATCGTTGGCGCGACAACGCTTGCAACTCCCTTTGTTACCAATTGCTCGGCCGACCGACGGGCCACAACCTCGCTAATCACCGCATCGGTTCCGAGCGGAAGATGCGGGCCATGGGGCTCAACGCTACCCACCGGCACGAGCACGCACGACCTCGGCGACGCGACTAATTCCGCAGCCTGAAGGGTCGTGAGTGAGGCGAGCTCGCGCATCATGAAGCAAGCTCACGCGAGCGGAGCGCCTTCTTGTCAACCTTGCCGCGGTCGTTCTTTGGCAGGTCGGCAACGAATTCGATCACCCTTGGATACTTATACTTCGCCAGGCGGGCCCTCGCCCATTCCTGCAGCTGGTGTGCGAGGGCATCGGTCGCAGAAAACCCTGGCCGCAACACGACGTAGGCCTTGGTCTTCAGGAGTCCCTCCTGCTCAACGCCGATCACCGCCACGGAAGCCACCGACTCGTGCCGCATGAGGCAAGCCTCCACCTCGAGTGGAGCAACCCACTGGCCGCCCACCTTCAGGAGATCGTCGGCACGTCCCGCGAAGTAAAGGTAACCGCTCTCATCGATGTGGAAGAGATCGCCCGTGCGGCACCAGTGCCCGTGAAAGGTTTTCCAGCTGCGATCGCGGTCGAGCCAATAACCGTGCGACACGCTGTCGCCTTTGACCCAAAGCACGCCGATGTCGCCAGGTGCGCACGGAGCTGCGCCGGGACCGTCAGCGCTCTCGGGAAGGACACGCAATTCGTAACCGTCAACGACCTTTCCGAGTGATCCTGGTCGCACGTCACCAGGGCGATTGGACGCATAGATGTGAAACATCTCGGCCGACCCGATCCCATCGTAGATGTCGCTCGCGACTCGGGCCTGCCACCGTTGCAAGAGCGCCTCGGGAAGCGCTTCGCCGGCCGAGAGCGAAAATCTCACTGACGACCAGTCAAGCCCCTTCTTGCCATCGCCACGCAGCATTTCGTCGTGGTCAAGCAACTTACCGATCATGGTCGGCACGTTCGTGACGATTGTTGGACGGTACATTTCGACGGCGCGCGCGACGGATTCGGGCGTCGGTCGCTCGCTGAAAAGGCAACTCGTCCCACCTACCGCAAACGGGAAGAAGAGCTTGGTCCCGGTGGCGTAGCCGAAGAACAACCGAGGCACGCTCACGCTCACGTCTCCTTCGCGATAGCCCACCGTTCCCTTCGCGTAGACCTCCGTGTTGTACGCAAAATCGCGATGGCTGTGGACGTTTGCCTTGGGCTCGCCCGTCGAACCGCTCGTGAAGAGCCACATCGCAGGCTCGTCTCGGTGGACTGCGGGACGCGCATAGTCGGGCGCTTCGCCGAGCGCGCGCGTCAACGAGACCACGAGCGGATCGTCAACGGCATTGACAGCACCCTCGGCGTCATCGCCCGTGGCAACATCAGGCACCACGAAGATACGTTGCAACTCGCTCGCCATTGCACCAGACCGCGCCTGCAGCACAATCGCAGCGGCGATGCCCGGATGGGTAACGAGCGCGGTCGCTCGCGTGTAGTCGAGCAGGTAGCGGATGTTCTCTATCGGCGCGTCGGGATTGCCCATCGCAACGACCGCACCTCGGGCAAACGTGCCCATAATTGCCCAGGCGAACGGCGGCACGTCGTGAAGCACAATGAGCACGCGCTCGCCGCGACGCACTCCTCCTGCGACCAGAGCGTTCATGAAGGCCAGCGACTTGTCAGCGACCTCGTCGTAGCGATACGCGCGATCACCAAATCGAATCGCGATGCGCTCACCATTGCCCTCCGAAAGACGCTCGAAGAGAAAGTAGTCAACCAAGTTAAACGCCTCGCTGAAGGTCGGCATGCTCATCCCTGCCCTCCCGTGATCGATATGCAGCCGTCGAGACTGCCCGGGTTGATCGACAGCGGCACAAGCGCGCTCGCGTCAACATGGTCGGTGGGGATGGCCACTTCGGCCACCTCGCTTCGGGGTCCACGGTTGCCCGCGAGGTCGTACGGCACCAGGGCGTAGCGATACGTCTCACCACCCAGGACCCGGGCATCTTCAAAGCGCGTCGATGCAGCCCGAATGCTCGCGTGATGCGTCAAGCTTCCTGAACCAACGGCCCTAAACAATTCGTAACCGTAGAGCGCTTCATTATCGGTCGCCGACGACCACGACAAGCGGACGCTTCCGTCTCTGTACTGCACGCGAATCTCCGAACCGTTCGGGCCCCACTCGGGCGCAACCTCGTCCGCACTCGTCGGCGCTTGACCCAGTTTTTTTGGCCAAAGCGTGCAATCGACGCGACGAAAATTTTCGTCAAGCGCCTTGCATACATTGCCGTAAACACAGTGAACAACGCGCTCTTCGTGGTTGGTCTGCCACTTGCGTGGGATGTCAGGGTCTGCAAGCAGCGCGCGCGCCATCGCCACGAGATCACCTTTGCCGCTCTCAACGACACGCGCGGCGAGTGCGTGCGTCGAGATTTTTCCTGCGGCGACGATGGGCGTCGTGAGCCCTGCTGCACGAACCGTCGCGCGCACGGCTTCGGGGATGTAGAGGTTCGCACCGTCGGGGTAGTTCGAGCCCGGCATGCAGCGATCGCCGGAGTAGCCCGTGTACGGGTAGAGCGGCTCGCCTTCGATGTGGCGCGCGTCTTCAAACTTGCCGCCGGCCGAGAGCGAAATGTAATCGACGCCCGCACGCGCAAGGCGCACCGCGATAGGGCCCGCGTCGACCACCGTGTAGCCATTGCGAATGCACTCTTCGCCAAGCATGCGCACGCCGACCGCAAAGTCAGCACCGACCATGGATCGCACGCGCTCAACCACGCGCACCGGAAGGCGCAACCGATTCTCGAGCGTCCCCCCATACGCGTCCCGTCGCGGATTGAGGCGCGAGAGAAACGAAGCGAGCGTGTACGCGTGGGCCATGTGCAGCTCTACGCCGTCGAAGCCTGCCGTACGTGCACGAAGCGCCGCGAGACCATAGGCCTCTACGATGTCGTCGAGGTCGCTCGGCGAAAGCATGTCGACCGTTTGGCGCCACCCTGAGCGCGCGATTTTCAAGAAGTGAATGATCTGCGGAACCACTTTGCTGGGCCCCGCAGCGTGACAGCGTTCAACCAGATCGGTGAGGCCAGGCAAGAAGGCGTCGCTCGAGATGCGCAGCAGCGGACCGCTCTTTGACGCGTGCACCGCCATCGCTTCGACCACGATGAGACCGACTCCGCCTTGCGCGTACCGCACATAGCGCGCGCGAATGTCGTCGTTGACGAGCCCGTCTTCGCCCGAAAGGCGAGTCACCATCGCAGGGAGCACCAGGCGATTGGGTAAGGTCATTGACCGAATCGGAAACGGCTGAAACAGCACGCTCATGCCTCACCTCGGCCGACGAACTGAGCGCCAATAATCAACTTTTGGATTTCGGTGGTGCCCTCATAAATGCGCAGCGGCCGCACCTCACGGTAAAGGCGGTGAACGATGTGGTCGCCGGTCACGCCTCGCCCGCCCAGAAGCTGTACGGCGCGGTCAATCACACGCTGCGCCGCCTCGGTAGCGAACATCTTGGCCATGGCAACTTCAGTCGTTCCGGGGAGGCCCATGTCTTTGACCCACGCCGCGCGGTACACGAGCAAGCGGGCCGCTTCGAGCTCGGTCGCCATCTCGGCAAGGGCGGCTTGCGTCATTTGGAATTCGACAAGTTTCTTGCCGAACTGAACGCGCGAGTTCACAAATTGCACGGCTTCGTCGAGAGCACGTTGCGCCATGCCCACGGCGGCGGCTCCGACTGATGTGCGAAATACGTCGAGCGTTCCGAGCGCGAGACGCAGACCTTGCCCCACCTCGCCGAGCAACGTGGCCTCGACGTCGTTGAACGAAAGCGATCCAAGCGGGTGATCACCGCCCGTTGCAGTCGCGCGCGCTTCGAGACCCGTCGCGTTCGCGCGCATCACGAAGGCTGAGATGCCCTTTTTGCCGAGGTCGGGATTGGCGTTCGCAAACACCACGTAGCTGTGCGCGATACCGACGTTCGAGATGAAGCACTTCTCGCCGGTCAGCCGAAAGCTGATGCCTTCGCCTTTGGCACGCGCGCGCATCGATGCAACGTCGCTTCCCGCTTCCGGCTCGGTGAGCGCGAAACCCGCTACCTCTTCACCGGAAACAAACGGTTTGATGGCACCACCGTCGAGTGCGCCCGTGAGCACGCGAGCGTACGTTCCGAGCCCCTGCACGGCAAAGACCGCATCGGCAAGCGGTGAAAAGTAACCGAGCGTCTCTCGGGTGAGACACAGCGCGCGCACACTCACGCGATCGCGCTGACCCACCGCTGCACCGCCCAGCAGCTCGGGAAACAATGCGGCGAGCAATCCGCGCTGCCCGAGTCCGTGCCCCACAGTCTTCGCATCGTCAAGATCGGTCAATGTTCCTGACATTTTATCAGCAAGCGATTCCGCCCACACCGAAAGCTCGGACGTGAAGAACATCGGCAACGCACGCGCAGTGGCAATTGAAACCAGCATGGTTACTTATCTCGAAAGGCAAATGGAGCGCCTTGAAACAAGGGCGCCTGCTTGTTGTTCCAGGCGTCGTGCGCCGTCCGGAAATCGGGATGCATCATGCATATCGCCTGGACTTGCGCCTCGGCCTCCATGGCCTGGTCGAGGCTCATCGTGTGCTCGCTCTCGAGCATCTGCTTGGTCATCGCGTGCGCGAACGCAGGCCCTGAGGCAAGCCGCTCGGCAAGGGCGCGGGACTCACTTGCCAGGGCTTCTGCGGGCACGACCTTGTGCACAAGCCCAATCGCAAGCGCGCGGTCAGCGCGGATGATGTCGCCCAAGAAGAGCAGCTCGGTGGCGTGGCCTAAACCGATCACGCGCGGTAGCAAATAGGCGGCTCCCATGTCGGCTCCGCAAAGGCCCACTCGTGGAAAGATGAAGCCAAACTTGGTCGTGTCCGCTGCAATGCGAAGGTCGGCCGCGAGTGCGATGACGGCCCCAGCACCAACCGTTGCGCCGTGCACGGCGGCGACCACAGGTTTGCGCAACTTGCGGATGTTCGCGATGAGCGCACCGGTGACGCGCGTGAATGCGACGAGGCCCTGCATGTCACGAGAGAACAGCTCGGCGATAATGTCGTCGACGTCGCCCCCGGAACAGAAGCCGCGGCCTTCGCCCGTGATCACGACCGCGCGAACGCTATCGTGGTGATCGAGCGCCGCAAAGGTGTCACGCAGCTCTTCGTAGATCGCAAACGTGAGCGAATTGAGGCGATCGGGCCGCGCCAATGTGATTGTGGCGACGCCGTCTTTCTCTTCGTAACGAAACCCGCGTGGTTCTATTTTCATCAATGATTCCTCACCGCTCACGCTTCGTGATACCCGAAGGGGTACGCGGGCGCTCGTCCACGCTTCAGCGTGAAGTGTCTGGGAGAATCGCCATGCCTTCGATCTCGACCAAGGCACCAGGCTCGAGAAGGCCCGCGACCTTCACGAGGCTCATCGCCGGATAGTACTTGCCGAGACGCGATCGCCAACCCTCGCCAATGGCTATTGTCGCCTCACGGTACTGGTCGAGATCGGTCACAAAGACAAGCAGCTTGACGATGTGTTCGGTGCCTCCGCCCGCGGCGTGAACCACCGAAATGACGTTGTCGAGTGCCTGCAAAAATTGGTTCGCGAAGTCGGCACTGACAATGCGGGCGTCTTGATTCCAGGCAATTTGGCCCGAAATGAGCAACACGCGACCCGCCGGAACAATCAGCCCGTCGGAGTACCCGCGCGGTTTGGGGAAATGTGCCGGACGAATGATCTCTTTCATGTCATCACCTGTCCGCCATCAATTGGAATGGCGGTGCCGTGGAGGGCGCGGCCTTCGTCAGCGCAAAGCATGCCGACGACGTGCGCTACTTCTGCAGTTTGGATAAGACGTTTCTGCGGGCTAAGGCTCTCGAGATAAGAGCGCGCCTCTTCGAGACTGCGCTTGGTTTTCAACGCGATGGTCGCCACGGTGGCGTCGGTCATTTCGGTTTCGAGAAAGCCGGGACACACTGCATTGACAGTAACAGGCGTGCGCGCGATTTCGGCGGCGAGTGCGCGGGTAAAACCGACGAGCGCGTGTTTCGACGCACAGTAGGCGGATGTGTAGGCATAGCCAGTGAGGCCCGCGTTGGAGGCGACGTGAATGATGCGTCCCCACCCAGCGGCCACCATCTTAGGAACGAGCCATTGCGCGAGCCAGAAGGCGGGCTTCACGTTGACGGCCATCGTGCGGTCCCATGTCGCGTCATCAGTGGCGGCAAGCGGAGCGCTGGGTGCGATGCCTGCATTATGCACACTAATGCCAATGGTGCCGAGCTCGCGTTCGGCCCTTTGCACCGCCGAAAAAAGGGCATTGCGATCGGTCACATCGGCGACCAACACAAGCCCTCCTGTTTCGTTCGCAACACGAGTCAATGCCGCTTCGTCCCGCCCGACAAGCGCAACGCGTGCACCAAGGCTCGCGAGCTTTCGCGCGATTTCCGCCCCCACACCACGGCTTCCGCCGGTGATGAGCGCGACCCGCGACGTAAGAACGGCCATGCGGCATTGCCTTACACATAAAGAAACGGCGCCTCAATCGATGGCGTAGACCCCGATCGCAGAAAGGGCACCCCTGCTACCTTGGCGCCCGACATGACAGACCTCTACGCGTTTCGGCAGAATGCTGTCGTTGCAGCGAGCGCAGGCACGGGAAAAACCCATGCGCTTGCCGGAGTCGTCGTGCACGCGCTCTTGGGCCTCTCTGAAGTGGCCGATGGGCCGGTCCCACCCAAGGCAATCGTCGCGACCACATTCTCGAGGCGGGCAGCCGCTGAGATTCGCGAACGCATCGTGACTGAACTCGCCCTCGTTGCCGACAACCGCGAACGGTCACGGTACGCAAACGATCTGGGCGTAGCGTTGCAGGGCCTCGGCGATCGTGCCCCCGCTGAGGCTGCGCTGAAGGAACGCGCACGAATGGCCCTCTTTGCCGAAGGCGACATGTTTGTCGGCACGCTCCACGGATGGGCGACGAAGCTCGTGCGTGAACATGGCGGGTCGCTCGGGCTCCCACACACCGTCACCTTTCTTGACGAACACAGCCACCTCGTTCGGACGCTCGACGTCGTCGGCAAGGTAATCGATGCGCGGCATGGGCTTGCAAAGGCGGCCGTGAATGCGCTCGTCGCCGCAGCAGGATCACGAGCCTATTTGGCTTCCGACCTCGCACAAGTGCTTCGCGCGCACGAAGAGGACGCGGCGACGTTCAGCGAGGCAATCGTACGCGACACACGCGCGGCGCTGGATGCCGTGGTCAAGCACGTGAACCATTTGCTCGAGCTTATGGCGGACGATCCCGAGTTCGGCGAATACGCTCGCCAAGCGGTCGGTGAGCTTGACGCGGGTAGTTCGAGCGAGGCGCTCGAGGCTTTATGCAACATGGGAAAGTGGAAGAGCAACGCTGCGAAGGCACGCGAGTCGTTCGGCCCTCGCACTGAACTCAGCGCGGTCATCAAGGGTGGGCGAAAGAGGACCGCCGCGCAGTTCGTCGCGCTGGCCAAGAGGCGAGGCGAGTTTGATGCGTGCGCGCACGAGGCGCGCGTGATTCTTGCCGAGTCCGAAACGCAACTTCGCAACCTTGCAGAACGCGATGCCGCGTGGTCGTTTGGCCAGGTGATGCGCGCCGCTGTGCAGCTGCTCCGAGAGGACCCGCACGCGGCGCAATCGCTACGAGAGTCTTTACAAATTCTTGTCGTCGATGAGTTCCAAGATACCTCGCCTTTGCAGACGGACCTCATCGTGCACGCATGGGAAGAGATGCCCCTCGCGCGCGAACCTGGCATGAGCGCAAGCATCGCGGGGCTTCGTAAGAAGGGCCTCATGCTCGTCGGCGATCGCAAACAGTCGATCTATGGATTTCGTGGCGCTGATGTGAGCGTCTTTGGGGGGCTCGCGGTTTCACTCGCGGGCGACCAGGCAGCGAGGGCCTTGAGGCTGCCGAAACAACTCGTAACTCCAATCGCTCACTTTTATGCACTGCAGACAAACAGGCGAAGCGGCGCGCGCATTCTCTCAGCCGCAAACGCCTTTAGTGCCTCGCGACTGAAACCGCTCGCACTGCCGCAAGAAGCGTTCGAGATTGCGTACGCGCCTGAGACCGAGGACCTTCATCTGCCGTCTGACGCAAGCGCGAATCCAGGTCGCGTCGAATGGCTTGTCGCCCTAGATGCGCCTCTTGCAACCGAGCGGCGCGTGCGAAACGGTGAAGCTATTACGGGACGCATCCGCCGCATGCTCGCGGAATCACCGAGCGACCTTGCGGGCGGTAGGCCGTTGCGTTTCGCTGACTTTGCGGTGCTCGCCGCAAACCGGCGCGCGCTCGATGCCGTGGCCTATTGTCTCGGCAAGGAGGGGCTACCGTTCGTCATGAGCGGAAGCGGGTTCTACGCCGCACAGGAGGTTCGCGACGCGGTTGCACTCTTGCGATGGTTCGACGATCCCACCGACACGCTCGCGCTTCTTGAGATGCTGCGCGGTCCATGGCTCGGCCTGCACGACGAGACGCTGGTCAACCTGTGTGACGATCGTGGATTGCCGCGCTCACTCGATGCGCTCGCACGAGCCGCGATCCAATCCCCGACCGAACGGGACGAGCTTGTTTCATTCGTCAACGTTCTTGACTCACTCGACAAGGCAAGCACTTGGGCGAACCCCGGAGAGTTCCTCGAAGTGGCAGACGACTTGCTTGGTCTATCGAGAGTCGTCGGCTCGACGAGCATGGGCGCCCAGAAGCGCGCGAACATTGAGAAGCTGAAAGAGCGAGCCTGCAAGTTCGCGAGTCGCAGTGCGTTCCTTCGCGACTTTAACGATCGCTCCGAAAGAGAGACCCTCGAGCTTCAGGCAAGCGTGTTCTCCGACGAGGACGATGCCGTGCGCCTCTTAACCGTGCACGCAAGCAAGGGGCTCGATTTTCCTGTGGTGTTCTGGACCGATCTCACGGAGGTGCCGAAAATCGTGGGCCGAAGGCCTGTCATTGCGGCCGAGCGCTTCGCCGGCGGCCGCAGCTTGCACATTGCCGCGCGCCTGTTTGAGCCGCTCATCGGCGTGCTCAATTCGCCGATAGTCAACGAAATGGACGAACTAGAACGGCGCCGCATGCTCGCGGAGCGTCAACGCCTCGACTACGTGGCGATCACCCGCGCGGCACGGGCGCTGATCTTCGTGGGCCCTCCCGGGCGCAGCGCCCCAGAGACCGCGCTTTCTGTGGTGGAGAAGCTGGATGCGTCGTTGGTCGACCGCGTGGCCGCCGAACCTTCGGTCGCCGTGGCACCGCTCAGGGGGCCACCAG
>CAMBEV010000044.1 GCA_945865595.1 Nannocystis exedens
CCTGTCATCGATGGGGTCCTGGAGGCAAGCGCCCGGGTGCGCGGGCTCGAAACGGGCTACACTGCCCAGTTCGAGGTGAGTCCCATGAAACTTCTACTCGTCATCACCGGGGTCGGGTTGCTTGTCACCACCACATCGAGTTGCGGCACGACTGCCAGTGCGCCCGTAGAAAACACAGGCCAAAGCTGCGCAGCGCCAACCGACTGTTTTACGAGCATTGAAGCGGGGGCCCTCAAGGGGGAGGTTCAGTGCCTTGATCGCGTGACCGGAGGTTATTGCACACACCTTTGCAAGACCGATGCAGACTGTTGCGCGGTTGCAGGTGAGTGTCGCAGCGGGTTTTTACAAGTCTGCTCGCCGTTTGAATCCACGGGTCTCATGATGTGTTTTCTCAGCTGCGAGGCTGCAGATCTTCGGCCAGCGCCTGATGGCGGCGTTCTCGACGACAGCGCGTACTGCCGCACCTACGGCAACGCGGAGTTCAACTGCCGTTCAAGCGGAGGGGGAAACCAGAATCGGAAAATCTGCGTGCCGGGCGGCAGCGGTGGAGACGCGGGCAAGGACTGAGTCGCGCTTGACGTCATCGCGGCAACTGCTTTCAGCGGCCTAGTCTCCTGACCCAGAAGTTCGTCGCCATAATTTCTGCACCCCTCAACGAGTGCTGACCATTGTGCTCATTGTCTTCGCGAGGGCTGAAAACGTGGCGGGCAGGCGCCCTCTCCCCATGGGAGAGGGCGCATGAAACATAGTGATTTATGCCCCCGTTTGCCGATCAGCACAATGGTCAGTCAACGAGTGAGGGCGCAGAAATTAAGGCATCTGCGCTGCACTTTGGTCATGGTTGTTGACTTTATTATGCCGGCGAATCTCTGTGACAGGAGACTAGCGCAGTGGAAGCGTGATCGTAAAACGCGCGCCGCCGAGGTCGGGGCTTGTGTCGACCGACAGCGTGCCGTTGTGTTCGACGACGATCTTCATCGTGATCGCGAGTCCGAGGCCCGTGCCGTGTGCCTTGGTTGTGACGTAGGGCTCAAATACGCGCTCGCGCACTCCGTCTGCTACCCCTGGGCCGTTGTCCTCGACGGCGATGACCGCTTCGCCCCGCTCGACGCGTGCGCTCACACGCACAACGCCCTTGCCCACCTGACGAGGGTCTCCTTTGGTGATCGCGTCGGCAGCGTTGCGAATCAGGTTGCCGAGCGCGAGGCGCAAGAGTTGGCGATCAATCGCTGCGGGCATGGTGCCGCCCGCGACCGACCATTCGATTTGCAGGCTCGGCACCGATTCGTTGTTCAGTTCGTCGTCGGCTGTCCAAGGTCGGGCCTGCATGTCGTCAAGAAATTGAACCAAATCATCGTCGCGCCGCTCGACGCTTGGCAATCGCGCGAAGCGCGAAAAGTTGGACACCAGGCGCCGCAGGGTGCCCACCTCTTCTTCGACGATCTCGACGGACGCGTTCAGTAGCTCCTGGTAGCGCGGATTCTGCCCGTCGTACTTGCGATGGCACTGCTGCACCGCAAGTTGAATCGGTGTGAGCGGGTTCTTGATCTCATGCGCCAGCCGCTGCGCCATCTGCTGCCACACTTCGATGCGCTGCAGGTAGGCGATGCGGGCCCGCGACGCCTGAAGCTCCGCAGACATGCGGTTGAACGTGCTCGCCAGCTCGGTCATCTCATCGGACCCAGTCACCGGAACGCGCACGGACCAATCGCCCGACGTCAGCTTCCGCATAGCGACAACGATGCGTGCGATGCGCTTCGTTATGCCGCGCGCCAAAACAAATCCGAGCGCAATCGTAACAACAGCAGTACCAATAAGCAGCACAGCAAACGCCCGAAGGTAACCCGTAAAGAGCGCTTCTTTTCCCGCAACCAACTGGCCATACACCGCGCGAACCTCGCCCGCGTGCTGCAAGTCCTGCTCGTACGACCGGTCGATGGCAAATGTAACCGCCAGAGTCTCCTCGCGATCGCCGCCAACGTGGCGCGTCACGTCCACGCGCCGACGGCCCGCGTCCACCGTACCTGCGGGCCGTTCCGCCTTGCCGAGGATCGCGCCGTCGTTGCGCTGCACGCTCACCCGCTCGACGTCGGCCGTTTCGCCGAGCAGTCGCCCGAGCACCTCGGTCAGATCCTTCTTCTCGCCGATCGCACGCACCAGTTCGGGCTTGCCCGCCATGGCCTCCACTTGGTAACGGGTGCGCGCCTTTTCGGCCTTCACGTAGTCGCGAAACAGCCGAACGCCATGGTCAAGCTGCTTGTCGACATCAGGATTCAACCAAACCGACGACGCCTGCCTAAAGAGCGCATTCGACATCCAAATGGCCACCACAAGCGGCACAACCGCCGTAAGCAAAATAACCCCCGCAAGCCGCCGCTCGGTCTTCCCTAACATTCAGCCCCGAGTGTACCCGACACCCGACGCGATCCCGGCTCCCGTTGACGCCCTCGCGCAGAGCATCTGCTGGTCAGACCGAGGCCGCTCGCGACAGACCCTCACCTCGATCCTCTCCCGCAAGCGGGAGAGGGAGCGCGACGGCGCACTACGACCACCACGTCGATCGCAAAAAACAATGCCCTCGAGCACCACAGACTCACAACGCAGACGAGCATCCACGCCATGCGTGGCTGCGAGCGGGTAGGTCAAGAAACGTCAACACGCGAGAGCGTGTTGCAGCACCCAGAGCGTCAAGTTTATTTACAAATCGCCACGAGCGAAAGGAAGTAGGGGAGCGCGAGGGGTGAAACCATCGGTTTAGACCCCTCGCATTAACGAGCGATAGGCCTAAACGCCGGCTCGAGCCCACTCTCCCGGCGCCGCACAATCTCGCGCACAACAACCCGGTGACTCACGAATACCGCAAACACCGCAAGCGCGAGCCCCGCGAAAATATCGATGAGGTAGTGCCAGCGAAGGAACATCGTTGCGACGATGATCTGCGACGTGACCACCACCATCACAGGCCACGTGTATTTGTACGGCCGCTCGCTCCGGTGCATGTACGCGTAGAGCGTGAAGAACGTAGGGATGGCAGTGTGCAAGCTCGGGAAGATGTCTTTCTCTGCGCCCGCGTTGCTGACCGTCGCCTGAACGGCGTGCCAGAATCGCCCACCGTTAAGTTCATTGACGAATTGCCCGGCGAGGTGGCGATAAGGGCCATACCCAGGGACCATGAGGTAGAGGATGTGACCGATGGCGACGACCATCAGGATGCCGAGCGCAAAGTGCGAGGTCCGCAACAGCGAGCGGCTGCCAAACAGAATCGGCAGCACGTGGACCAGAAGCAGTCCGAAGTAGAGGAAGTAGAAAAACGAGAACCACTCGGTCGTTGCTGGCGTTACGAGCGAGTCCCATGCGATGGCGGGCTCGTAGCCGAAGAGCCGCAGGTCGAGCGCGATGAGTTGCCCGTCCATCAAGCGATCGGTGACGGTCGCCGAGATGCCGCGCAGCTGAAAGTAGGAGCCGAGGATCGGCCCCATCAGCACGAAGCGATACAAGAAGCGAGCAAAGCCACTCTCGGCGCTGAGAATGTGCCCGCGTGTTAACGCAAGGCCGAACATCGTCACCGCGACATTGCCCATCACCTGATGCAGCGAGCTGCCGTTGCCCCGCCCGTTGAAGTGCGCGTAGGCCACCGCGACGAGGAGAAGACACTGGTAACCGAGTGCGAACCAATCTTGCGCGGCGAGGTTGCGCACTGTACGGCCCGCCCAACCCGGCACGAGCACAACCGACGGGGTGACCATCTGTCGGTCTCTCGAGTTGGGGGGTGACGAATACATGGTCATTTGGACGCGCTCAATCGCCGGAGCCCCCTCATGGTGGTCGGCTGCTGGGTCTGGGTCAATGTTACGAACAGGAAAACCCTGCGCAAAAAAAGCTGCACCGCGTATGCCTCTACGCAGTCAGGTGCGCAAGCTCAGCCATTGTCATCCTGAGGGCGCAGACTGAAGGACCTGCTCTCAATCGTCGACGGGCTGCATCCGAACGACCACGCTGCCAGCGCTTAGCTTGGCGCAGCAGGCCAGGCGCCGCTGCTTGGGGTCGTCGGCAAAGATGTCGAGCACGTCGAGCTCTTCGTCTTGGGGCGGTGCGAGGGCGTCGTGGCCCTCGAGCACTTCGACGCGGCAGGTCCCGCAACTTGCGCTTCGACAAGAGAACGGTATCGGCGCGCTCGTTTGATCGCAGAGGTCGACGAGCTTGCCGCCATGCGGACAGTCGAGTTCAAACGGTGGGTTCGTCTTCGACAGGATGATGACTTTGGCCACGGTCGCGCTGTAGCAGAAGCAGATGTTCGCGGCGAGGCGCTTTCTCGAAGGCGCGCATCGTGGGCATGTGGAAATGCGGGCGTGATTGCGACGCGGCAGCCACCAGCGTGAAGCCGGTTTGTCGCGCAGCCGCTTCGACCGACGCATCGGCGCGTAGGGCCTCACCGTGAACGGCAGAGTCAGCCATGAGCAGCACCACCTGTGCGCCGTCGCGAAGCGTCGGCTCGAGGGCCTGCAGCGTACTCGTCAACTCCGTGAACCACAGGTCGCGTGCGGCGCGGATCGAGTCGGTGCGCGAATAGGTTCGTCGCGCGCCGAGCTCGCGGCTCTCGAGCGCTTGCGCATCAAGGTTGAGCCATCGAAAACGTAACTCGTGATGCGCATAATAGTCGTACGTCGCGGCGTAAGGCGGCGACGTGACGACGAGGTCGACCGAGTCTTCGGGCACCGTTTCGAGTTCCGTCGCGTTGTCGATGCCGACCTGTACTTGAGGCGGCGACTTCACGAGCTCCCTAAATTGCTTGAGCCTGCCGCACAATTCGACAGTTTTCTTGACGAATAGTTTGGTCGTGTAGCCGGCGGCAATGCGGCGGTCTGACGCCTGCCGTGTCGTGTCACTGCGCTTCTGACTCACCTTGACCAAGATGGCGCTGAGCACGAGTTCGAGCGCAGGGCGCAGGTCTTCGTCGGCGTGCGCGATGCCCACCGCAAGGCCGTCGAGTTCAAGGAGCACATGCGGCGCAAAGAGCTGCATGTCCGCGTCGGGGTAGCGATGTGACGCGCCGGTTTTCTGCGCCCGGCGATAGGTTGCAACCTCACCCACTTTGAGCGCCGCATCGTGGAATGCCGCAAGCCATGGGTCGCCGTAGTAGGAGCACTTCAACGAGGCGAGGCGGATCGCCAGTGGGTTCAGGTCGGTGCCGTACGCGCGCATCTTTGCGATCGCGGCCTCGACGAGCACGGTGCCGCTTCCGCAAAAGGGATCAAATACAGTTGCATGGGGTGTTCCCAGCGCCGCGATGATGCGAGCCGCGGTCTCGGGGTGCATGCGTGCCGGGTAGGTGTGAAAGCCGTGAACGTGTTCGCGGTCTTCCTCTTCTGCGTTGTCCCCACCGGTTGGCGGTGCGGCCGCTGCGACGTCGAGCGCATGCGCAAGGGCCGCGCTGAGCGTTGGATCACCCACGGCCGAGACGCCGCCGCCCACGTGCGAAAGCGATCGCTTGCGCTCCATCAGTGATTCACCAGGCGCTTCTTCTCAGCGTCGACCCGAGCCGCTTCCTCGTTGGCCTCAAGTTCGGCAAAGGCGTCTTCGTCGGCGATGCGGGGACCTGTTGCAAGCCGGCCATAGGTGAGGCGGCCCTCGACTGAGATGTTGAGGTCGATCTCGCCACGGCGAGCGAGCGACTCGAGGAGCGCTGCGGCCCGCGTCACGTGTATCTCGCCCGCGCGCGCGACGTCTTCGGCAGACAGTGTGCCCTTGTTGTGGGCAATGGCCTCCGCGAGGTACAGGAGCCACGCGTCATCGGTGAGCTTTTGCGCCTCGGCACGCTTGGTGTCGCCACTCTTCAGCGCGGCGTACGCACCGACGAGCGCGGCTACGGCGAGGATGCCCAACACGGTCGCCGATACGCCCGAGAAGAAAGCGAGGATCGCCGCGACGGCGAAAAATGTGAGGCCCACCGCGGCCGCAACCCCTGACGCGAGGCGTCTTGTGAAGGTGCTCGCCCGTGCGCGTTTGGCCGCCGCGAGCGATTCGACAATGGCGCCGCGCGCCGCTGTGAGCCCAGGAATGACGGGCCCTCCGCACGCGCCGCAGACCCAAAGGAGCTGCGCGCTCGGCTCAAAACGCACCTGGCCGTTGCAGTGCGGGCACGGACGCAGGTCGCTCGTGCTTGCCAATGGAAACATGCGGCCCGGAATAGCACAGCTGCATCGACAAATGTGCACTTGACAATGGTGCCAATAATGACACCATGCGCTTGTGCGCTCAAGGATTAGAGGCCTCCTTACCGAGATCCGTGCCAATCCGAAGAGCGTCCGCTTTTCCGACGCGTGCAAGGTTGCAGATCATTACTTCGGTCAACCGACACAGAAGGGCACGAGCCATCGAGTCTGGAAAATGCCATGGCCGGGCGACCCTCGCGTCAACATGCAGGATGCCAAGGGGAAGGCCAAGCCGTACCAGGTGAGGCAGTTGCTGGACGCAATCGACAAACTAGAAAGGCTGGAGGCGCATGAGTCGGGCAACGAGTAGGAACAAAGACCGATACACGTACAGGCTCACGTGGTCCGAAGAGGACAACGAATACGTGGGGCTGTGCGCGGAGTTTCCATCGCTCTCGTGGTTGGCGCCAACGAATGAAGCTGCTCTCTTGGGCATTGCGAAAGTGGTTCGCGAGGTCATCGACGACATGAACACGCGAGGCGAAGTAGTGCCCGAACCGCTCGCGACACGCAGCTACAGCGGGGCCTTCAAGGTTCGTGTTCCCGCGACGTTGCATCGGAGGCTTGTCATTGAAGCTGCCGAGAGCAACATCTCGCTCAACCGCCTCGTGAGCATGAAGCTCGCGAGCGGCCAGTAAACAAAACACGTCGACGAAGTAGACTCGCCAATGCGCATGCTTCTGCGGCAAGCTTCGTTTCTCGCGTTTGGTATTTGCGTGCATACCGCACGTGCGGAAGCGGCGTGGGTCGCGGCCTCCGCCGACGCGTCGGTTGTCGCCATCGCCGAAGGATTGGCGAAGGCTCGCGAGCCCACCGATGCTCTCATCGCGCTCGGCCTGCTTGAGTCGTTGGCGCCTTCAGTCGAGCCGCGCGTCCTCGCGTCGTGGCGCCCGCCACAAGCGTTCGTCGCACTTCGAGGCGATGCCACGGCTAAGGCGCTGCTTGTCCACGACGTCGCGCGCGTTGCATGCCGCATCAAGCACGATTGCGCGGTGCAGAACGTACCGCCAGCGATGGTGCTTGGACCGATTCGCTCCGGCGGTCCACCGTTCGACCCGACAGCGCCAATTGTGCTCACAAAAAGTTACGATATGGGCGACTACCGTGCGGCGTTTCGACCGTCGCCAGCAGGATCGCGAGCGCCGCTTGCGCTGATGGTGGCCCCTCGCCCCGAGAGCTGCAGCTGGGTGCTTCGTCAGGTGCAGGTCGACAGCCCGCAAGCGTTGGGGCTCGTGACGCTGGCGGCTCCCGGCCAGGTCGCGCTGTTCGTCGATGGGCGCGAAGTGGCGCGTGACGACGAAGCGCACGACGAAGCGATCGTGTCTCGCATCGCCATCGCGGTGGGGTTGCAACGAGGTCCGCATCAGCTTCTCGCGAAGGTTTGCTCGACGACCCGCAACGATTCTGGTCAGGTCAACCTCGACCTGCTGCCCCAAGCCGGTGAAGCGTCCTCGTGGCAGTGGACCGACCCTCGCAAGGGCTTGCCGACTCCTTCGGTGAGCGTTTCCTCTAAAACAAACCAGTCTTTGTTACGAAGCGCGCTGAGCCGCGGCGCTGAGAAGAGCCACGCGTGGGCCGAGTCGATGTTGCGCATCACGTTAGGCGCAGACGATTCCCGGCGCCCGAGGGCTCCGGGGCTCTCGTCGGCGGTTCTCGAGTCTGCTCGGGGCTCCCTTGACGAGCGGATTCTGCTCGCAGCCAACTTGCCTTCGCCGATCTGGCGATCCGGATGGACGTCGAAGCTCGCGCGCGATGCGAAGCTCACCGCAGCGCAGCGGGAGTATCTGAGACGCCGGGCGATCGAGCAGCACCTCTCGGCGGGCCAGGTGGACTGGGCGATCGCCGAGTCGCGCGCAGCATCGTTCACCAAGTTGACCGATCAGGAAGCCCGCGTGCTTCGTGCAGCCGCGCTCGCCGCTACAAAGGAGGTGCCGATGCAGCGCCTCGCGGCCCGTGAGCTCGACAATACCGACCTCTCAGACGTGGCTGCTTTGCTCGCGCTGGAACTTGGTCCGGCCATCGATAGGCCCCTCGCAGAGAAGGCACTTGCACGTGTGTCACGATTGGTCCCGACTCCCGCGGCGCTCAAGTTGAGCGCGCACGTCGATGCGAGGCGTGCCGTTGCCATTGTGCGTCACGCGCTCGCAGCAGGAGAGCTCGATGGCGGCGAGGCCACGGCGCTCGCAGAGACGCTCTCAGAGCTGGGGAGCGGCGCAGAAGTGGCCAATATGCTTGACGAAATGGCGGCGCTGATGCCCAACAGCCCTAGGGTGTGGTCAGGGTATGGACGCGTTCTCGACGCTCAGCACCGGACGGAGCTGCACGCAAGAGCGATGGCCCGTGCGCTTGCGCTCTCGCCCGCCGACACACAATTTGCGAGTGCGAAGGCCCAACGTCCGGTCGAGCGCGACGAGCGCTACCTCACCGACCCACGCGAGGGGCTCCCTTCGCGCAAGGGGTACGAGCCTGGTGTCACGTCGCGTGAGCTCTTCTGGACGCGGGCCGTGACCATGAATGACGACAGGCGCGTCTCGCAGCTCATTCACTACGCCCGCGAAATTGTGATCGCGCCTCGCACGACCGACGAACTCGAAGAGGAGCTGCCGTTTGAGAGCGACACGCTTGAAATCCTGAGGGCACGCGTCCACCACAAAGATGGTTCAGTGGCTTTCCCAATCGAAGAGCGCCACGATGCGGAGCGTCCGCGCCTCAAGTGGGCTGAGCTTGTCGCAGGCGACACCGTCGAGGTCGCCGTGCGCGTGCGCACGAAGAAGCCGGTGGGCGGCAAGAGCGATGCGCCGTTCTACTTTGTCGACTACGGCGGCTCGACGCTCACGAAGCCGTTGCTGAGGAACGACGTGATCCTTGACGTGCCTCGGGGAGCGCCACTTCACGCCGAGGTGCGCGGAGCTGTCGACGAACGTACGGAAACAGACGAGGGTGATCGCCACATCACGCGCCTGTCATGGAAGCGTCCGCCGCTTGTCGCGGACGAGCCGCTTGCGCCTCAGATGAGCGAGCTCGTGCCAGTTGTGGTCGCTTCGACATTTGCGAGCTGGGATGCGTTTCGCCGCTGGTACAAAGATGCCGTTGTTGGCTTCACCGAGCCGGACGCCGAAGTGCGCGCACTGGCTAAATCGATCGTTAATGGAAAAGTTTCGCAACTTGACCAAATCGCCGCCCTCTTCAAGTACGTGGCCGACCACATCCGCTACGTGAACTACGTCAGCGCCGAGCAGTGGCTGCCGAACCGTCCCCAAGAGGTGCTCGCACGCCGCGAAGGCGATTGTGACGACAAGGCGGTCTTGCTCATCGCGCTACTCAAGGCGATCGGCGTCGATGCACGCGAAGTGCTTGTGCAAACACGCATGACCGCCAAGCCAACCGTCCTCGATGGGAAGGCAGCAGTCGTGCCGATGTTCGACCATGGCATCGCGTATGTTCCGTCGCTCGATCTGTACCTCGACGCCACGAGTCCGCAGTCGAGGCTCGGCGTGTTGCCCAGCATGGATGGTCAAGCACCTGCACTAAGGCTCGACGACGGGCCTGCTGAGCTTGTGCGCCTTCCGCAGGCAAACCCGAAGCAGCACGGAAGCGACGTATCGTGGCGTGTTGAGCTCACGCGCGAAGGCGACGCAATGCTTGATGCGCGCGAATCGTACTTTGGCGACTCGGCGTTTTACATGCGGACCTACCTTGGTGAGGCGGCGCAGCGCGTGGACTACGTGGCGCAAGGCCTCCTCGCCCCCTGGTTTCCGACCTCTCATGTCACGGGTTCGGTGACCTTCGACGGCGAGCGCGAAAAGGGTGGGGCCACGCTTCAATACGCGGCACGCCTCACCGGCGCTGCGCGTCGTCAAGGAAGTGTACTTGTTGTCCCGCTCGGCCCTTCGGGCTCGCTTGTGAGTGACCTTGCGCCTCTGGCGGTGCGCACGCTTCCAGTGGTGGTGCCGCCATCGCTTGCACCGTCGTCGCAGCGAAGGCAGCTGACGTTCGTTGCGCCGGCCGGAAGTCGGTGGTCCGCGTTGCCTCTCGGCGGCACAGTCGAACACGCCGAGTTTGGCCGCGCTTCCTTCGTGGTGGTCGCAACGGACCGAGAGTTGGTGGTGACGCGCGAACTCGAGTTGCGGCGCGACCGCATTTCGGTGGCCGACTATCCCTCATGGCGCGCGTGGCTCACCAACGTTGACGCACTGCTTGTCCGAACCGCCCAGCTGATTCAGGCAACGCCATGAAGCGCCTGGTTTTGCTGGCGGTTCTGCTCGTTGGTTGCCGAGCACCCGTGGTGCCGAGGGCCGGTCACGCAGATTCGTATCAACGAGCGGTACAAATGGAGCTGCTCGGCGAAACGGACCGTGCGATTGACGCTGCCCTCGAGGCAATTGCTGACGACGCGTCGCCCGGCGCAGACGCGACCCAGGCCGCACTCGAGCTGCTGACGCATCGAGTGACAGCGCCCCTTGGACCGCTCGAGGACATTTCGCTTGCTGCGCGCACAACGCGCTCACTGGTCGGCCCGCTGGAGGAGCTGCTGCTTGCGTCCACCGGCGACAAGCGCATGTATTTGTCACTTGCGCTGTTTCATTTGGCCGCGCGCCCGGGTGGCTCAGGGGAGGCGGCTGTCGCCAAACACCTCCGCTGCCTTGATCAAGTGGCCATGTTGGGTCCCATGGCGTCTTTTTTTCAGGCCGAGCCCGTTTCGCAATTGGGTTCGACCACGTTCTCCCAGCGGCGTACGTACGTACGCGATAGAGGTTGTGAGCTTTCGCTGGCCTGGCCTTCGGCCCGCACGGGGTCGCGCAGGGTCCAGGGGAGCTACGATGTCAGTCGAGCTGGCACGTTGCGGGTCGCGTGGCTCGCGACGAACGCTGCCGTGCTTCGGGTCAACCGACGCTCGGTCTCGGAGCGAGCGTTTTCGGCCGGTCCTGGGAGCACCCTCAACGTTGTAAGGGCGCCGGTTTCGGCTGGCAGACTTGAGGTCGAGGTCAATGCATGGATGGGCACCCCGTCGGACAGGGTGGCTGTCTTTGCGTGGGTCGACGATCAACCCCTCGCCGCGTCAGATTCGGGCTCTGGTTCGGGCTCTTCAGAGGCAACCGTTGGCCCCGTTTTTTCAGTTGCCGCGACCTCATGTGCCAATGATGCGTGCCTCGCCACGCATGCTGGCGCGCTCATGTTTCGAGGCGACGCCCGTGCCGTTCAAGCACTCCTTGCCGATCGCGTGACAGAAGCGCGTCCGACGAATCCGGCACTCGCATTGAGCTACGTGCGCGCGCTTCGAAGGTCCCGCGATCTGCCGAAAGCTGAAATGCTCCGCACGGCCGGAGGGCTCGTTGCTGACGTGATCACGAGCGAGTCGCGTTCGTGGGAAGGCGTGGCGACCAACGCGGCTATCACCGCTGAAACAAAGGGCGGCCCAGAGGGGTGTCGTGCCGCGCTCGCAGGTACGAATGTGGACCGTTTGAGCAAAGACGGGCGTGCGCTGGTTGCGATGATCGGGTCGTCATGTTGGTTGACGAGTGGTCAGTCGGGTCGCGCACGCCTTGCAATCGATGGCATTCTGAAAGAGACGGCGGTCTTCAGGGTCGCGGACGCGCAGGCCTTTCCTCGAGCGCCCATCGAGCAAGAATGGGCGGTTTGCGCGGCCCGTGGAAAAGAGGCCTGTGCGAATTTCCGGCGGGACTCAGGGAGGCTTGCCGAAGCACGGCAATCGCTTGAGGACGAGCGATTGCGCAAGGGAGCGCCGCAGGTCTTCGCGGCGCAGCTTGCCGAGATCGACTGCCTGCTTAAGAAAGAAAATGGGTCTGACCGCGCACTTTTTGACGGGGAGCGCAGCGTGGCTCTCGGGTCCTGCCTCGGGAACCCCGCCGCATCCGAGGCAATGCCGGACGTGCCCCGTTCCCTACTTACCGTTGCGCGGCGTGACTTGCCGGTACCCTTCGAAGGCCTCGCCGAGAAGGTGCTCGCCAAGAGCAAAGTTGTGCAGGGTGACGCGACCGTCGTGCTGGAACACCAGGAGCGATACGCAGTCGCGGGTGGCATTCTCGGTTTTGAGATTTTCGATTTGCGCCGTTTGGGTGGCACAACCGACATTGAACAGAACGCCCAGGCAGATGTTCCGGCGGTTGACGGTCTCGTTTCACACCGCGTCGTCCGCAGGCGCATCTTCAAGCGGGACGGTCGGGTCATCGAGCCGAATCACACGCCCAACGCCACTCAGGCGGGCGCGGACCTCGTCCAGCTTGAGACGGGCGACAGCGTCGAGTCGATTGTCATCGGCGCCGCGGTTCCGGATGCACGTGGCTACCTGGCGTTTGATACACCCGATTTACTAACCGAGCGCACGCAGGTTGAACACGTTCGTATTGAAATCAAGGCACCTGAGCCTTTTACGATGCACGCGCACCGGCTCCTTGGGTTGCCGCGCGAGGTCTTGTTGGGGAAACCACGATGCTCGCGAAGGGACTTGCTGCGAGGGTCGAACTGTTGGGCCGTCAGGGGGGAAAAGGCAACGGTCTACGAAGCGCACAAGTTGGGCCCACGCAACATCGAGTGGCGCGGCTTGCTGCTCGATCGCCCGGTGTCGGTGCTCGCGACAAGCGACACGTGGAGGGGAGTAGGCTCACGTCTCGCCAGCGCTCTCGTTGCCCTCGACGACAGTGGTGACGCGGAGGTTCGCAACCTCGTTTCCACAGCCGGGGCACGCAACGCGAAAACAAAACTCGAGGCCGTTCGTGCACTAGTCAAGTATGTTGGCGATCGTTTGCGCGTCGCTTCGCCGTGGTTGCTCGCCGATTCCGGATTCGTGCGCACCGAAGGGGCTTTTCAACAGAGCGCGCGCAGCATGCTCCTCGCCCGTGAGGGTTCACGAACCTGGGTCGTTCATCGCGCTCTCCGTGAGCTCGGGATCGCTTCAGAAGTCCTCGTCGTGGAGCCAGAGTCCGTCAGCGAAGACAAAGATCCAATCGTGCACCCTGGCAGGTTCACGCATCCGCTCTTGCTCGCAACGATCGATGGCAAATCCGTGTTCATCGACTCGGATGTCAGCGGCGCTCCGCTTCCGGTGGGCCAAGTGTCGCCCGAGCTCGTCGGCAGGCCCATGCTCCACACCGATGGTCGCATCGACACGCTTTCGCGCGAGCTCGTGAAAATCGATCGCGACGAGGTGTATTTGAAGCTGCGCCTTGCAGCGAACGGCGACGCAACCGGCGACGTCGTTGTGCAGGTGGGTGGTCCTGGTGCTCAGGAGCTTGATGAGGCGCTCCTTCGTTTGGTGGGCGAGCCTCGTGCCTATCTCATGCGCTCGCTCGTGCAAGCCTGGGTGCCCGGTGCAGACTTGCTCAGGGTCGACGCGGCGCGCGAAGGCGAGCGCATGGTGGTGCGGGCATCCGTTTCGGTGCCGCGCTATGCGGAGCGGGAAGGGAACTCGATGCGCCTTCGGTTGCCAGGCCTCGCTCCGTTCCATCGGTCCCACCCCGTGAGCGCGTCAACGCTGACTCGCACCTACGGCGCGCGAAGTGACCGCACAAGTGCACTCGTGATTCGCGATGCGATCCAGTATCACCTCGTGCGCGAGGTCGAACTTCCCGCCGGATTCGATATAGGCAACCATGTTGACGATGAGGAAATTCGCGAAGCGTCACTCGTTGCCACGCGGCACACGAAGCGCGTCCTGCAGGCGGTCAACGATGAGTTTCTGTTCGAACTGAGGCCCGATGTGGTGCCTCCAAAGCAATACGCTGCGTTCCTCGCGCTCGCGCGCCGCATTGACGAAAGCTTCCTCGCCAGCGTTGTACTTGCACCGGGCCGGCCCACGAAGCTTGAAGCCGCGCCCCACACCCAAGTAAGGTAGCCGCCTCTATCGTTCTCGGAAGCATGAGGTAAGCGCATGAGTGGCCACTCCAAATGGGCGACGATCAAGCACAAGAAGGGCGCGCTCGACGCCAAACGCGGCAAGATGTTCTCCAAGTTGATCAAGGAACTTACCGTTGCGGCGCGCATGGGCGGCGGCGACCTCAGCGGCAATCCTCGACTTCGGAAGTCGGTCAGTGACGCCAAGGGTGCCTCACTGCCTGCCGACACGATTGCGCGCGCCATCAAGCGCGGCACGGGTGAAATCGAAGGCGCGAACTATGAAGAGGTGCTCTACGAGGGCACCGGCCCCGGTGGCACGCTCTACCTTGTCGAGGGGATGACTGACAATCGTAACCGCACGGTTGCAGAATTGCGGAAGATCTTCGACAAGGGAGGCGGGACTCTGGGTTCGACCGGAACCGCGGGTTGGGCGTTCGATCATAAGGGCCTTGTCATGCTCGATAAGAAGGCCGCAAACGAAGACCAGCTGATGGAAGTGGCCGTTGGCGCGGGCGGCGATGACTACTCAGACGAAGG
>CAMBEV010000045.1 GCA_945865595.1 Nannocystis exedens
CGCCGAGGGCGACCGGCGAACCGACTTGCTCGCTGCTTTTCGTAACCGCACAAGAGATCTTTCTGCCAACCTGCTCGCGGGCGCACTCGCCGCACTTCGTGGCGACTTTGAGTCCGGATGGATGGCGGTTCGTGCCCTCGAGTCGCTCGCAAGCGCCGGTGACCAGCGAGCACTCGCAGCGCTAGAAGCCACGGCTAAAACACAAGCGGATGCGCACCTCCGCGCGCTAGCTTGCCGAGGGCTCAGCGAAGGGCGAGGCAGCCGCGACGTCCTGCTCGGCGCCGTACGCGACCCTGCCCCGCGTGTGCGGGAAGCGGCACTTCTGTCGCTTCAGCGCGTTGACGGCGAGGAGGCGATTGCGGCAGCGAAAGATCCGTGGGCGTTCGTGAGGCAGGCCGCGGCGGCGCGGGTAGGGGATCCAAAACTCTTGGGCGCGTTGCTGGGCGACCGCGTCGCGGACGTTCGCATCGCAGCGATTCGGGCGGTTGCGGCGGGCAAGCGAGCGCAATTCGTAACATCTATCGTCTCCATTTTGAGGAACCGGCGTGAGACAACGGGTGTGCGCCGGGAGGCCGCCTCGACACTAGGTGCTCTGTGCGCAACTGACGCACTGGCCGGACTCGAAGAAGTGGCAGCGAGCGCGGCGCGAGGGGTAGAGAGCGACCGCGAGCTTGCTGTCGATGCGCTGCGGGCGATCGCCGTGCTCGATGAGGCGCGCGCGCTCGACCTAAGCAAGCGTTGGCCAGCGCGTGCCGCGGTGTCGCTGGCGGCCGAGGCTCGAGACGCAAGGCGCACGGGCACGTGCAAACCACACGAGAGGCGATAAATGGCGACATTTCCGCGAGTGACACCGCACGAGGCAGACGCGTTAATGCGCGATGCCGGTTACATTTATCTCGATGTTCGAAGCGAGCAGGAGTTCGAAGCGGGGCATCCCGCGGAGGCTTACAACGTGCCATTCATGCATATGGGCGCGGGTGGCATGGTGGCCAATGCTAACTTCGAGGCCGTCGTCGCAGCGACCTTCGAGAGAACCGCGAAGATCGTTGTTGGATGCAAGGCAGGTGGACGATCGCGGCGCGCGGTCGAGGCGCTCATTGGGGCCGGATTCGTCAGTATAGTTGACCAATGTGCGGGCTTCGACGGCGTGCGCGACGCGTTTGGCGCCGTGACTGAGCCGGGCTGGTCGCGGCTGGGTCTCGCTACCGAACTCGGTCAACCGAGTGGACGATCGTATGACGCGCTCAAGCGGTAGCTCCGTCACGGCCCAGGCGTAACCCGCTCGTAATCCGCTGCGGCCTGCTTCACGACTGTCAAATCGCGCGTCGCGCGTTCGGCTTCCGCGAGCAAGTCCACGGTGAAAATCGTGAGTCCCCAAATTCCGTTCTCACGGCGCCGAAACGGATAGCGCGTCCCGCGCTTCGTGATCACGGTCGCGCGCTCACCGTCGATCTCGACGCGTTCAACACCCGATAGATCTTTGCGCAAACGCCCAACCCAGTTGCGCTCAACGGCCATCTTCGCGAAGTAATCTGCACCGTCAAGCAGCTTGCCGTCTGCCTCGTACCGCAACAATTGCACCTTTTTTTCGGCCTCTGGATACGTCCGCGCAATGAGCTGGCTCGCTTCTTTGCGTGCACCGATCGTGGTGTACGCCGCCCACTGTGCGTCGCGCTCGAGGTACGCAAAGCAATCTTTCGGCTCGTTTCGACTGAGCGCGAGAGCGATGCGCAAGTACCCGCCATCGGGCGTCGTGTCGGGTGGAAACGATTTGCGCGCGAGGCGACTGCCGATGACAACGATCGCGACGACCACACTCGCCAGCCCGATCCAACCTTTCTTGACAGCTGAGAGCTTCACTTCGAGGGTCGTATTACCAGAAGCGGTGCGAGGCCGCGTGCTACGTCAGCGGGGGCCATGATGTACGGCGTTCCAGTGATCGTTGTTGTGCCCGCGTATAACGAAGAACGAATCCTCCCGCGGGTACTCGCAAAGATGCCGGCGTCGGTTGATCGCATCATCGTGGTCGACGATGCGAGTCGCGATCGCACGAGCGAGGTTGCGCGAGGCTTTGGGGGCCGCGTCGAGTTGGTTCAACATATTGACAATCGAGGTGTAGGTGCCGCGATTGTCTCAGGGTACGCGTGGGCGTTGGCCACAACGCCTGATCCCCGCGCTGCGTTCGTTGTCATGGCAGGCGACGATCAAATGTGCGCGGACGACTTGCCGCCACTCGTCGAGCCAATCGCAAGCGGAGAGGCGGACTACGTAAAGGGCAATCGCTTCGCTTGGCCCGGCGCCCGAAGCGCAATGCCTCCCTTGCGCTTCGCAGGCGGCCAAATGCTTTCGTGGCTCACCTCCGCAGCCATCGGCAGGCGCGTTCACGACACACAGTGTGGGTTCACCGCGCTCGCGAGGCAAGCATGCGCGACGCTCGATCTCGAAGGGCTTTGGCCACGCTACGGTTACCCGAACGACCTCCTGGGCCAGCTCGCGGTGCGAGGCATGCGCATCGTTGAGCGCCCCGTGCGGCCGATATACGCAGACGAAGTGAGTCGCCTACAGCCGCGGCACGTGCCCCGCATCGTGTGGCTCATCGCACGCGCAGGCGTGCGCAAACGTTTCAGTGAGCCTCTCAGTGGGCCTCTCAGTGGGCCTCTCAGTGGGCCTCTCAGTGGGACAGCGCCCGCTCGATGATCGCCGGTACGTGAGCGAGCGTGTGCTCAAGATCGAACGCGCGTGCGATCACTTCGGGCGAGAGGTGATTCTTGATGTCAACGTCATTGACGATGTGATCGCGGAAACGCCCTTCGCCTCGCCACGCGCGCATCGCGTTGCGTTGCACGAGCACGTAGCCGTCTTGTCTCGGTACTCCCGCCTCGACGAGCGCGAGTAGTACACCTTCGGAACAATAGAGCTCTGCCGCCGCATCGAGGTTTTTGGCGAGGTGCTCGGGGTACACCACGAGGCCATCGATAACCTGCGTGGCGCGCTCGAGCATGCAGCCCAACGTCGCAGTCGTGTCGGGCGCGATCATGCGCTCCACCGAAGAGTGCGAGATGTCCCGTTCGTGCCACAAGCTGACATTTTCGAGCGCTGGCACAACGGCGGCCCGCACGATGCGCGCTAGCCCGCAGAGGTTCTCGCTAAGAATCGGGTTGCGCTTGTGAGGCATCGCGCTCGAACCCTTTTGGCCGACGGTAAAGGCCTCTTCAGCCTCGCCCACTTCGGATCGCTGCCAGTGACGAATGTTCGTTGCCATGCGCTCGATACCCGCAGCCAACAGCGCGAGAGCGGCGAAGAACTCCGCGTGGCGATCGCGCGCGACCACTTGCGTACTCACCGTTTCGGCGGCAAGGCCGAGGTGACCAAGTGCGTCTGCTTCGATGGCAGGCGTGAGATGCGCATAGGTGCCAACCGCGCCCGCTATTTTTCCCACAGCGATCGCTTCGCGCGCCACAACAAGGCGCTTCTTGCCTCGCGCGATTTCAGCGTGATGGCCCGCGAGTGCGAGCCCAAATGTAACTGGCTCTGCAAATATTCCGTGGCTGCGACCGATCATGACCGTCTCGGCGTGTTCTCGTGCCCGCCGTGCAAGCGCGAGAAGCAGCGCGTCTGTCCGCGCAAGCAACAGATCGGCCGCTTCGCAAAGGAGTAGGGCAAAGGACGTATCGAGCACGTCGCTCGACGTCATGCCGCGATGAAGCCAACGCGCTGCCGGTCCCGCAAGCTCTTCGACGTGAGTAAGAAAAGCGATGACGTCGTGTTTGACCGTCCGCTCGATTTCGTTGATGCGGTCGGCGTCGAGCGCCACTTTTTTTCCGTGAAAGCTGTCGCGGATGGAAGCCGCAGTTCCGCGCGGCACAAGCTCGGCGCGCTCCATGGCGTCACAGGCCGCAAGCTCTACGCGCAGCCACGTTTCGTATCGATGATCGTCAGACCAGAGTTTCGCGAAAGCGGCTGGGGTGTAACGCGCAATCATGGGCAGCCGAGGTCGTAGCAGCCCAGCAGCACAAACGCAGTACCGACGGCCCTGATCATGCTTTATTGTGCGCGAACTCCTGCCGAAAGGGTTTCCGATGGCCAATCTGAGTGATGTGTTGAGCGATCCCTTGAAAAAGGACCAAATTGTCGATGAGTGCTGTGCACTGCTCGATGCCGAGGTGAGCGACAGAGGAGGCATCTCAGGGTTCGCGATCAAGGCGGGCTACGGCGCGGTCAAAGGCATTCGCCCAGGGTTCGTGCGTCACGTCGTGAGCGATCTGCTCCCTGAATTTGCGACGGGCATCAACCCGTTGATTGACGAAGCCATCGTGAAGACGACGCCGGTCGGAAAGTACCTTGAGCAAAACTCCTCTCGCGTGGCAGACGCCCTGCTTGCCATCACCGACGCAAAGGCCGCGCGCGCGAAGAACGTGGTCGTCAAGGGCGCGTATGACAAGCTTCGGGGCATGGCGAAGAAGAACGTCGAGGCCGCCGTCCCGCGTCTGGGCAAGCTCGTCGAGAAGCATACCCATTCGTAAACCAGCGTTCCGCCCTGCGCTGTGGCTCGTGTTTCTTGCAGGCGCTCTTGCTGCGAGGCGGGCGCACGCGGACGTCGGCTCAAACGGTTCGCCGATTGTCAACTCACTTTACCGAATCGATCTTACGACGGGGCCGGTCCTTGCCACGAGCCGACAGACGGGCCTTGGTGGCGCCTACGTTGCACTTGGTGATGGCGCCGAAGGTCTCGCATACAACCCTGCGGCCGCAGCGATTCGCTCGCCACTTTCAACGAAGGACGATGACTACGACCTCACCGCGGGAGTTACATTTCCGGCCAGCATTCGCAACACCGACTTTGACAACAACGGCAGAAAGGGCTTCGTCTACGACAAGTTCGTCTTTGGCACCGCTGCGGGCTTGATTCAACATCACGCCTGGGGCGTCGGCGCGACGGTCGACTTGCAACAATACGCGCTTGGGTCTGTTCTCCGCAGCGGCCAGGCTCGCGACGGCACGCTGCGCCTCTTTCGCATTGGGGTGGTCCTCGCGCACGCGTTCTTCGACGAGCAACTCGTGGTCGGCGCAGGCGTGCGGGCCGTCAGCATGAACATCGTCAACGATATTTTCGAAACACCGTTCATCTCGATGGCGGGCGTCGGCGTCCAGGCGGGCGCGGTTTTCATGCCGCGATCGCGGTCGTTTCGATTGGGCCTGTCGGGTCGCAGCGCTGTATCGAGCGACCGGAGTGAGAGCGACACGGTCGCGCTTGAGGGTCGAACCTTTCACATTCCTCAGGCCGTCGAGCAACCGTGGGAAGTCGAGTTTGGCTTCGCGTGGCAGATGGGCGCAAGACCTCTGAACCTGGGGTGGCGGCACATAAGGACCGTGCCCAAGTGGCTCATCGACGCGGAGCGCCGGGTCGTCACCAAGCAGCTCGAGTCCAACTCCGACGTCGCCTCAAGAGTCCTGCACGCACGGTATCGCGCGCAGCCTCGTCAGCGGGTGCTTGTCGCGGCTGCGCTTCTCGTAACAGGAGCGGTTGCCAATGCCGTCGGGGTCGAGGCGTTCCTCGCGCAGACCGTCGACCGATCGGGGCAAAGGACGACGGTCACACCACGGCTCGGCATCGAGGCTGAACTGATCCCGAATTGGCTTCAAGTGCGTGGTGGAAGCTATGTCGAGCCCTCACGCTTTCTCGCTTCCGGGCCACGTCTGCACGGCACCTTTGGGCTCGATGCGAAGGTGCTTCAGTGGGACGTGTTTGGCATCTTTCCGGAGGGCACAGCCTTCCGCGCAGGCGGGTTCATCGACGGCGCGCGCGGCTACTTCGCGTGGGGAGTCAGCGCAGGACTCTGGAGGTGAGCCCTTGAACGAACGTTACTTCGCTATCTCAGCAGCCGGAACCTGCCTAAACCCCCACGTGGCATCGACCTTTTCGTTTCGCCGGGTGACGAAGAGCAAGCGCGTCTGACCCTCTCTCTCGAAAACTGAGGGCGCGGACGGATTCGGCGAGGCTGGAGCCGCATAGCCCCACGACAGTGAAAGCTGCTTCAGCTGCCCGGACACACTTTCTTCGTTCACGTTCGTGCGCACGGGGCGGTCGTGCACCGTGACAGTCCAGAACACCTTCAGCGGTTCGCTGGTTCGGCTGTCGCTTGTGCAGTGCGCGCGGTCGATTGCGAGCACGGGAAGCGAGGCGACAGCACTCGTCTCCTTGCTTGGCAACACATCGGGAACGAGCCACGGCGCAACCTCGAAGACGTGCGACGCCTGAAGCCAGGCATCAGGTTCGGTTTTCGCCGACACGGCGAACTTCAGCGTTAGGCTTCCCGGCGTTTCGTTTGATGCTGTAAACTCAGCGCGCGTGGCCCCCTTATGCTTGGTACAGCGCTGCGTCGCTTTGCCCTCCGCCGAGCACGTGTAATTGCGCGCGCGAGCTACGCCGACAAGGCGTGAGGTAAGATCGGTGGCTGTGGCGTCGACCTTCAATGCGAGTGCCCACTGGAGGCTGAGCGTTGAATCCCCCGATTCTATCGAGGCGCGCGCCGACTCGAGACCGGTCGGCGAAGCCTGCTGAAGGGCCTCGGCAATCGTCGCAGGAACGAGGAGGTTCTGCGCAGCGCACTCGGTCGTCAGGCGCTGGACGTCGAGATCCCGCCTTACAGCCGCGACGGAAACCAGATTTTCGAGCGCTGCCCGTCCCCTGCCAAAGTCCTCGTCGGTGAGCCCGTGCGAGGTCACGAGGATGCGACCTCCGCATGCGGGCAAAAAAAACAGGGCAGAAGTTGCACATAAGACCCATGGCTCCATGATTCCCTGATGGTCCGACAGATTGTCGGGCCGGCGGGCACAAATCGCGCACAAATCGGGCATCGCCCCTTAAGCAGCCACCCCGCGGCGTCCGTTCTGGTGGGTACAGAGAGGGAATCATCAACTATGCGACACCTACACCTTGGGGTTCTGCTCGCCATTGCAACGGCCAGTTTCCCATTCACAGCCTCTGCTATAAACCGCGACGCCTCAAACCGGTGCAGCAGAAGCGCCTGGGATTTGCGAGGCATCGTAAGTTCGCGTGCGTCCGCGGAAGAGGACCTGAAGACGACCACCAACCGGCTCACACGGGTGAACGAAGTCATCGCGGCCACGCGCAAAAATGTACCTGAAATCGATCAGAATGAGCCGTCGGTCGCCGAGTGCACAGAGCTTGTCGCGAAGGCCGACAAGATCGCGCTGTACCTCAAGGGCCGGCAAGAGAAGCTCGAGCGGCTCCGAGACTTTTTTGAGAAGCACAAGGACGAGGAAAAAACCGTCAATATTATTTTCAATCTGTTTCAGAAGAGCCAGCAAGATAAGGATCTCATCAACGGCGCCGCGGCTAGTGTCGTCAAAGGCTGGCGGGACTCGCTAAGCACACTCGACGCTGCCTGTAAGACTGACTGGCCTGACTACGAAGGAAAACTCGTTCCCGTCGAGCCGCTGCACGCCAATCCGAGCAACTGGTGTTACGTCGCTTCTGGCGCCGAGAAGCTCATGAACATCCTGCTCAAGCGAAAGCGTTGGGCCGTCGAGGGGTGGGGCATGCCACTGATGCAGATTCCTGAGCTGCTCGAACGTCTACCCACGAAGCCCGAGACCGGAATGGATGCATGGCTTGCGGTCATGGTGATCGACGACGCGGAGTACAAAGCCGCGTTTGACAAGGTTGTCGACGCATATCTGGATGAGCTCGGTTACAAATCAACCGGTGCGTTCTACGAGCCGATCGCTGAGGCCCTTGCAAAGCTACGGACAGCGATCGACGAGGCTGCCCCCAAGAACACGTTCGTCGACACCGGGTACCACCACCCGTCCCTCGAAGCGCGCGCCGCAACATCGCTCAAGAAGATCTTCGCGAATGCAACGCCCGTGCGAAGCATGATGGATGCGCCTGGCTACACGATCGAAAAGAACCGCATCGGCATCCCGCTCGATCGCTACCGAAGCGGACAAATTCTCTTCAAGATGCCTAAGACGCCGCACTGCCTCGCACGCACGTTCAACTACGTCGAAGACTACGCTGGCGGCGGAACTTACGCGCCCGGCGAGGTGAAGATTCTTGGGTCAACTCGCTTTACGAGTTGCAAATAGTCAACCATCCGACCCGTCATTTCACGCAAACAGTGCGGCGCAAGATCTGCCCGTTGTCTGTGCCCGGGCGCTCGCTCGTCCAAAGCGGCGCGCGCACTGTACGCAGCGCAGACGCAATGCGGTCACGGCGATCACGCATCACCGTAGGGTCGTCGGTTTCGTCGGCAGGTACCGATCGCAACGCGAGCCGCACGAGCGTTCCGGCGTCGCGACCCACCGCACCCCACCACGTCACGTCATTGTCAAACTGCTGCGCGTAGGCCAACAGATCCGGGTCGTCGGTGCTGATGATGCCGAACGGTAAGAGCCCTGCGGAAGCCGCAGAGAGCCCTTCGCCCCTCACTTCGAGCGCCATCGTCGCCTCGAGCGTGAGCGCGACGGTCGCCTTCAGGCGAGGCTCGCGCGCAAGGTCTGCAGACAGGCGGCGAGCGCACTCGTGCGACCCAGTCACGAGCCAGGTATCGACGCGGCCCTTACGCCATGCGGCGAGCGGAAATCCCGACCCACCGGCGACCTCGACTGCGCGCTCGCACGAGACCGGCGCAAGTAGGGTGAGGGGGCCAAGGCTTACGCCGTCGGCCGGATAGAACGCGATCTCGCTCTCGTCGATCACGGGCGCCACGGTTCTCTTGCCGAGATGCTTACCGAGCTGCTCGAGCACCACACCGCGATCTTCACCAAGGACAAATGTAGAATTGTCGGTGATGAAACTCGCAATCGCTGGCTTCGAGAGCAGCACCATAGGCACGCGATGTGTGCGTTGCCAGCCGATCATCAAGGCAGCTGACTTTTCATCGATCCCACCGACGATCACTGCTGCCCCTTGGGCCAGGAGCGCATCCAGTTCGCGTTCGACAGCCACCCGCAGAGGGTCATCGGGGTCGCCTGCGAAGCGTCGACTCGCAGACGAGAGACGCGAGAGCGGAGCGTCCCGTGTGATGATGCGAAGTCGCTCGAACGTGCTCGGAGGGTCGAACGGGGTAGCGTCGCGCGGGGCGCACGGCGGCTGCGTGCCCGACCGGGTGAGCCTCGGTTTCACGTCGCGGACGCCTCGAGGCAAGCCGAGCGCCCACATCATGCCGCGCAGAACATCGGCGGCTTCCTCGCGCAGCTCATTCGACTGGGCGGGGAGCAAGAGCCCCACCGCACGCCCATCGATGCGGACCGTGCCCCGACGGCTTGCTGCGAGCTCGCTCAGATCTTGCTGGACCACGGTGAGGGACGCCGATGCGAGGTTTCCGTCGAGCACCTTCTTCGCAAGGTCGGAATCGCCCGTCGCGAGAGCGATGGCCGAAAGCCGTCCGAGAAGCGCGTCTCGCAGTTCGACCGTAAATGTAACCCGACCCGCAACAAGCGCGTCGAGAGAAGGCTCGAGCACCGCTTTGTCGAGACTCGCGACGTAAGTACGCACGCGATTCAGCACCGGCTCACGCTGCGGCCCACTCACGCTGCCGAGCCAGGTGTCGAGCAACGCGACCATGTTACTGGGTCGGCCGCGCGACGTTTCAACCCACTCTTCGTAGAAGACTGCTCGGGCGACAGGGTCAACAATCTTACCTATCATCCCGTTGATAAGTGAGCTCGCGAGGTCGTCCTTGCCTACAAGGCGAGCGCTTCGAGCGGTCGCGAGTTGCCACAGGTCATGTGACGACCCCTTAGCGGGCTCAGGTGGAATCACGTGCTGGTAGGCAGGCGTTTGCTCCATGAGCACCAAGACCTTCACCATGCGCGCTCTGGCGCTCAGACCGTCGTCGGGAAAGCGTGTCACAAAAACGTCAAGTTCCTGTAGCACTTGTATCGCGCGTGCCGCTCGCTCGGGCGAGCCCGGACGTTCGCGAAAGTAAGCCCACCATCGGTCGACCACCGTCTCAAAACGCAACTGCGCAGGTACGCTTTTCGCAAGTGCCGGGACGAGCCGTGTCCGAGCGCCCCCGGTGCACGCTGCACCGCAAGCTGCGAGCGTCGCAACGAGCAAGAGGCCAACCTGTTGTATCCTTGACGTCACTTCGAACCGTCTCCTATGCCTGAGGGCCAGTGAACGCCTATCAATCACGGAAAGCGAACTTGAGGCGGGCGACAACGGCCGTGCTCGCCCTCTTTTTCGCTATTCACTCTATCACCCTTGCGGCAAGCGCTTGGGGCATGGCTGCGTTCGCTCGGGTAGCGACGGCGGTCGGCCCTTCACGCGCCGGCGCGCTTGGAGTGCTCGCACTTTTACTGCTGCTCATCGACCGCGTGGACCACGTGCGCGAGGCCAGGCGCATGCACGAGGGCACGGAGCACGCCCATCGAGGCTTCGCTCACAACGTAACCGGGTGGATTACACTTGCATGGCTCGGAGGGCAGGCCTGGAGTGGGGTCTACGCGATCGGGTCTCATGCCGTGCCCGCAGAATATCTTTACTCGCTGCTGGTGGCGCAGCTCAGTTCGACCGGCATGTTCGGCGTGCCTTGGGTGGCGTTGAGCCAAGTCCTCGCCCTCATCGCGGTGTCGTTCTTCCTCCTGTCGCGGGCGTGCGATGCAGTGGCTCCCCGGACGCGCATGGCACTTGCCGTGGGCGGACTGGCCGCACTGCTCTTTCCGCTTAACGGCCTCTTGTACCTGGCCACGGGATCGCGCGTGTTCGGCCCTTCGCACCTCACCATGGACGTCCCCGCAGGCCCATGCGGTTCGGCTCGATAGTCAAGCCCACTGGGCAACCTAGGTGATAGGTTGCGCGCTCCTACGAGGAAGTTAACCATGGTCGCGAAAAAGAGCGTTCGTAGCGCGTCGGGCAAAGTTCGGCGCGTGATTGTGGTGGGCGGCGGACTCGCCGGACTGACGACCGTGATGAAGCTGTGCGAAGCGGGCGTCGCCGTCGACCTCTTCTCGTTGGTGCCAGTGAAGCGCTCGCACTCCGTGTGCGCCCAGGGCGGCATCAACGCAAGCGTCAACACCAAGGGCGAAGGCGACTCGCCTCAAGTCCACCTCGAAGAGACCGTCTACGGCGGCGACTTTCTCGCGAACCAGCCGCCCGTTCGCGGCATGACCGAAGCCGCACCTGGAATTGTGTTCATGCTCGACCGCATGGGCGTCACCTTCAACCGCACGCCCGAGGGTCTCCTCGATTTTCGTCGCTTCGGCGGTACGCTCTTTCACCGCACCGCATTCGCGGGAGCTACGACCGGGCAGCAGTTGCTTTACGCGCTCGACGAGCAGGTGCGTCGCTACGAGACCCTCAACGTGGAAGACGACCAGGGCGTCAGCATTCCCGGCGAAAAGAGGGTGCGCAAGTTCGAGTTCTGGGACTTCTTGTCACTGGTTCTCGATGACAACGGCATCGCGCGCGGCATCGTTGCACAGGACCTGAAGTCGATGGACGTGAAGGCGTTCGCGGGCGATGCGGTGTGCCTCGCGACCGGCGGACCTGGCATCGTGTTCGGTCGCTCAACCAACAGCGTCATCAACACCGGCACCGCTGCGGCCGCCGTGTATCAACAGGGCGCCTGCTACGCGAACGGTGAGTTCATTCAGGTGCACCCCACAGCGATCCCGGGGGCCGACAAGTTGCGCCTCATTTCGGAGAGCGCGCGCGGTGAGGGCGGCCGCGTGTGGGTGCCTCGCGACCCCAACGAGAAGCGTCCCGGCAAAGACGTGCCTGAGAGCGAGCGCGACTACTTTCTCGAGGCGAAGTACCCCGGCTACAAGAACCTCGTTCCTCGCGACATCGCCAGCCGCGAACTTTTCAGAAAGTGCTTTCACGACAAGCGCGGCGTGTTCAACAGACGCTCTCTGAAGAACGAGAACGAAGTTTACCTCGACGTGACCCACCTCCCGAAGGACACGCTTCGTAAGAAGCTCGCGGGCATCCTCGAGATTTACGAAAAGTTCGTCGGCGAAGATCCGTACGAGAACCCGATGCGCGTGTTCCCGGCGGTGCACTACTCGATGGGCGGCCTGTGGGTTGACTTCGAGCGTTCGGCTTCGGGGTCACTGGTCATGGGCTCACCTCGCAACCACGCAACCAACATCGCAGGCCTCTATGCGGCGGGTGAGGTCGACTACCAGTACCACGGCGCAAATCGCCTCGGCGCGAACTCGCTGCTCTCGTGCATCTATGCCGGCATGGTCGCCGGCCCCGCGATTGCGACCTACGTCAAAAATTTACCCAACAGTAGTTACGATATGCCCGCCTCGATGCTCGAGAAGGCCGAGACGCGCGAGCGCTCAAAATACGAAACCATCCTGAAAATGGATGGGCCTGAAAACCCGTACCAAGTCCACGCAGAGCTCGGCGAAATGATGCTCGTCGACTGCACGATTGAGCGCCACAACCCTACGCTCGACGGCGTGCTCGCCAAGATCGAAGAGTTGACCGACCGCGCGAACAACGTCAACGTTCTTGACACTAGTTCAAAAAGCAATCAAGCCGCTCAATTTACGCGCCACATGTTCAACATGCTCGCCCTTGCGCGCGTCATTGCACAGGGCGCACGCAACCGCGACGAGTCTCGCGGCGCGCACTTCAAGCCGGCCTTTCCCGAGCGCAACGACCCTGAGTGGCTTCGAACGACGCTCGCGATTCACAGACCAGGCGACGACAACCATCACGGTATTCAGTACGTGCGGAGCCTCGACTACGAGGTCGGTGGACAGCGCGTGCACGTGACCGATGGGGTCGACACCAGCCTCGTCAGACCTCGTCCGCGCAAGTACGAGCAGGCCGGTGCGGCAAGTACAGCGGCGACCAACGTCTAAGGTCGAAAAGGACAGCGATGAGCGAAAAGAAAGTCAGACTCAAAGTTCGCCGCCAAGACTCGGCTGAGGCAAAGGGAACTCAGCGCTGGGAAGAGTTCGACGTGCCCTGGAAGCCGCAGATGAACGTCATCAGCGCGTTGATGGAGGTGCAGAAGAACCCGGTCACCGCCACGGGCTCGAAGACCACGCCGGTTGTCTGGGAGGCGTCGTGCCTTGAAGAGGTGTGCGGCGCGTGCACCATGCTCGTTAATGGCAAGGTGCGGCAGTCGTGCACCGCCCTCGTTGATCAACTGGCGCCGGACGGGCAGACGATCACGCTCGAGCCGATGAGCAAGTTCCCCCTCGTGCGCGACCTCATCGTCGATCGCTCGCGCATGTTCGAGGCGCTCAAGCGCGTGCACGCGTGGATCGAACTCGACGGCTCCCACGAGCTCGGTCCCGGCCCCCGTCAGTCGCAAGAGAATCAGGAAGAGGCGTATCCGCTTTCGCGCTGCATGACGTGTGGATGCTGCCTCGAGGCGTGCCCGCAAATCAACGAGTCGTCGGCCTTCATCGGCCCGCATGCGATCAGCCAAGTGCGACTGTTCAACCTGCACCCGAGCGGAAAGATGCATGCAACGGACAGGCTCACGACGCTGATGGACGAGGGCGGTATCGGCGACTGCGGCAAGGCGATGACCTGCCAGGAAGTGTGTCCGAAGGAGATTCCGCTGGTGGATTCGATCGCGCAGGTGTCGCGCGCGGTGACCAAGCAGCTGCTGTTCGGTTGGCTGATGAGGTAGGTTATTTCTTGCCGCCGCGGTTCGCCCACGCCGTATTGAACTCGTTGATCGTCTCAACCGTGCGCGGGTTCCACACCATCTTGCGCAAGATCGGCGGCGTGATGGTCGGCACGTGTGCGCCAGCCTCGAGGGCTTCGTTCACGTCCATCAGGTGACGCATCGATCCAACAATGATCTTCGATTGCAATCCCTCGCGATCCAAAACATTTCGCGTGCCGCTGATGACCGGCCGCACGTCGTAGCCCATGTCTCGAACGCGACCGGAGAAGATGCTTACGTAGGTCGCACCCGCGAGCGCAGCTAAGTACGCCTGGTTCATCGCCATCAAGCAGGTGACGTTGGTCTTCACGCCTCGCTTGGCCAGCTTATGTAACACACGGAGACCGGTTTCGCTGAATGGCACCTTGATGGTGATGCGCTTCGGATCCCACGCGTGATAGAGCTCAGCCTCCGCGAGCATCTGGGCTTCTGTTTCGGTCGTCAGCTCAACCGAGACGTCGCCCCAGCTCACCGCTAGGACTTCGCGAATACGCTCTCCGAGGTCAGCATCGGGCGCCTCTTTCGCGATGATGAGCGGATTGGTCGTCACGCCCGAAAGGACGCCCCAAGCGAAGAGCTCGTGGATTTCTTTGGGCTCGGAGCTATCGATGAAGATCGCCATTGGGCCTTTCCGTAGCACAATCGGGCATCCCTCGCAGAGGGCTTCCACCCCGCCCTGAACCGATGCTCACCCCTCAGGATGCACCACGCACCCGCCGAGAAATCGGGACTCCCACTTCGCGCGCATCGCCTCTTTGATATCGGCGAAGGCAAAGGCCTGCGGGGTGCACGGCGTGATCTTTCCTTCGTCAACCCACGTGAACAAATCACGCAGGCGGTCGATTCGTA
>CAMBEV010000046.1 GCA_945865595.1 Nannocystis exedens
TGCGAAGTCTATGGTTCATCGGTTCGGTTGCGCTGCTTTCGGCCGCGTGCTCAGGCAACGTCGGCGACGTGGAGAACGAGGCCACGGATACAGAGACCAGCGAAGGCGCGGCAAGCCTCTCGTCGACTTCCACGTACTACAGCGCCAGGCACGATTACCGCCGGTGCATGTACCCGATGTGCGGCGGCTACTGGGTCAAACGTGTCAACAAGTCCACGACGCAGTGCGCGGATGGCAAGTGGGCCGCCGAGTGTTACGTCGCGGAAATCGTCTGGTCGAACGCGGGCCTCGATGGATCCGCGACCGGGGATCTGCTCCGCGGCTCGATCGTCAAGAAGACTTACAATGGATTGCAATACGGTGCCTTCAAGCCCACCGAAGTTTGGGCCGCTGCGAGCACCGACACACCAAGCGGTTCGTTTTACCGAGTCGAAGACAAGGGTATCGTGTGCGTCCGCGCGCCGTGCTTTGACACCGCAGCCGACAAGCTCAACGCGACCACGAGCCGGACGCTCTCGGACCTCAGTGGAACCCTGGCGCTCAAAGCAGAAGATGCACTCGCCACGCAGAAACTGATCATCGCAGGTGCTGTTTCGAACACGTGGGGCGGTGGGCGCGCCCTGTCGGTCACCCAGTTCTGGACGCGTGTCACCGCCAAGCCGGCCGATCCGCTTGCGTGCAGCGTGGACGCCGACTGCACGACCAGCGTCTACAACAAGGAAGTCACCGGTTCACAGGGCTGCTACTGCACGATGTGCCCGACCACGATCATGAACACGAAGACCGAGGACTATTACCGAACCTCATGGGAGAAGTCGTGCAGCAACGTTCGGCTCATGTGTCCGATGGTCATGTGCATTCGACCGCCAGAGGTTGGGTGTGTGAATAACCAGTGCGTCGCTGTGACAATCAGCAACTGAGCTGGCGAAGCCCGCCTCACTCACACCACTCAGTCGTACCGCTCGCTGTGCACGTGCTCGCGTCCGAGGCCCATATCGGTGCGCAAGAGTTCGCGCACGGCATTGACCATCGGGTGCAGCCCGCAGATATACGCGTGCGGCACGCCTTCGTTGCGTGCGGTGAGCCCCGCCCAGAGTTCACGTACGTGCGTTTGGACGTAACCACGCCGCCCTGTCCACGCGTCGCTTCCTTGTGAAAGTGTCATTGTCACACGAACGCGATCCGCGTGCCCACGCGCGAGCGCCTCGAGCTCTTCCCGGTAGAGAAGATCTTCCTCCCGACGGACGCCGAGAAGCGCCCACAGCCCGTGCGGCTCACCCTTCGCGACAGCATCGAGCAGCATGCTGCGCAATGGGGTGAAACCTGTGCCGGTGCCGATGAACAGCGAAGGCCCCGGCTCTTTGATGCGCGTTCGCGTGAAGAAGCCCTGGGGACCCGTTGCCACCAGTCGCGCTCCCGGTGCGAGCTCATGCAGAAACGTTGACCCCGGCCCGTTGTCGACTTTCGTGACCGCGACCGAGAAACGAGGCGAGCCATTTGGCGGCGACGCGATCGAGTACGCGCGTTTGATCTCACCAGCGCGTGTCGGAAGAACCAGATTCACCCACTGGCCGGCATCAAAGCTGACAACGGTACCGTCGACGCGCGCGAACTCAAGCTCGCGCACATTGGGGGTGAGCATGGTCGCCTTTGAGAGCACGATTTCAAACGTTGGGACTTGCATGTCGCGCGGTCAGTATGGCGATGAGAGGCACACGAAACAACGGCAGTCATAGCGCATCAACGCGATAAACATGGTTGGCGCGTACCCGCGAACGCACCCGAAGTTGGTGCTCCATGCAAAGTAATCGATCAAGGAGCGCCGCAAATGCGAGGCCGCGGGTCTTGCCCGCGACGATAACCGCATCGATGCAGCGGGTGGCCTCTTCCGGATGCAGCACAGCGCCTGGCAGCAGCACGAGCTGCCGATCACTCGCCACGAGCCGCCCGTCAAACACCGCCTCTTCGATGGCGTCGAGCGCCTGACGCAAGAACGCATCGTAAACGGTCACGTAATACTCCGTTTGATCAACTATATTGACCAAATGAGCCGCCTGCCCCCGCATGGGTCGCTGCAGGCGAAAGAGCCCCCGAAACGCGCCGGTGAGCTCGGTGCGTCCCGTGCTCAGCGCGGGGTCGAGCGGCTCAGGAAGGGTACGGTGAAAGTCAACTTGCGTGACGAGCTCGTCGTGGAACGCGCGCGCACGCGCCTCGTACCACGGGTCTTGGACAGAAAACGTGCCTGTTCGTGTTTCAAATTCGACCTTGCGTGCCTGAACGTACGCCTGGTTCCCCGGCTGCGACGCAAGCTCGCTCAACTCTGCGTAGGCCAAGAGAGCGGGCGGCGATAGACTCGAGCTCACGCAGCCACCGCGCGCTATTTCGCGCAGCTCTTGGCAAAGCCCGCGACCAACGAGGAAGCGCAAAACGTCGAGGTATTGCCCCCAAGTTCGAAGGTGCAACACGCCGAATTCGCAGGCTCGGTGCAATCGGATTTCGCGTGACAGAGGCGCACGGTGTTTGTCGATGCACAGCTGAATGCGATGCTAGTGGCGCACGAGGCCTCGCACTTGGATGCCGCGCTACTGACCGGGCAGTTCGGAAAGGTGCCTGACGAGGTGGTTGTCTTTGCGCAGCACGTCTTTCCAGCGCAGTCCTCGGGGCCGTCGCACTCGAGCCCGTTGCCCGAAGGACACGACGCCGCGCAGCTCAGGGTGATTTGCCCGTTGAGCGACGATGGACAACATACCTGACCAAGTGCGCACTTGGTCGCGCCGCACTGGACGCCGTCTGGTGTTCCCACGTCGGGGGCATGGGCATCGGGCACGCTCGTATCGGGGACATGAGCATCGGGCACACTTGTATCGGGGGTGCTTGCATCGGGCTTTCCCTGCTGAGCATCGCCCAGCCCGGTGTCGCCAAGCCCGGCGTCGAGCTCGGAAGCGTCGTTTGCGTTTGCGTCGCTGTCGTCAATCGCGACCGTCGCCCCAGCGCAGGCTGAACCCAACGTTGCCATCAAGAAAAGGACGCCGGTCGAAAGCGCACCCGCCGACAAAAAAACGAATCGCTTCATCAGTGTCATGTAGCCGATCTTCGCTTGCTCGGCCAACACCGAGTAGGCTCGCACACAGAATGGTGTGGGCAGACCTGGCTTTTGTCGTCACCGCGCTCGTGTACCTCGCGGCAAGCGCAGCGTTTGGAATTTACCTTGTGGGTGGGCCACGCGCGCAGTCGACGCTTTTCGCGACCACAGCCCCATTTCTCTTGGGTCTGGGTGCGTGCATGCATGCTGCACATATTGGAGTTACGTCGTTCGCGCTGCGGGTTTGCCCGGTCGAGAGCGTGCACTTTTCCATGAGTGTGCTTGCCGTGTTTGTCGCGGCTACGTACTTGTTCGTACGCCGGCGATTTCAATTGAACGCGCTCGGGGCTGTCGTCGCGCCATTTGCGCTCACGTTTTTGCTCGCCTCGAGGTTTGCGTTCAGCCGACTTGGCGAAACCGCAAACCCGGTTCGTCGCGTTCTCTTGCCGTTTCACATCGCGGCAAACGTACTCGGAATTGCGCTATTTACGCTCGCCTTTGCCGCCGCGGTCACCTACCTGTTTCAGGAGCGTCAACTAAAGCGCAAAGAGTTTGGTGGCTTGTTTCGACGACTTCCCCCCCTCGAGGCGCTCGATCGCGCGGAACACCAGCTACTGCTCGCGGGGTTTCCCCTGCTCACACTCGGTATCCTCACTGGAACGGTGTGGGCACGGGGGATTGAGCTCGGAGATTCCGCAAGCATCGCGCGCGCGATTTTCGGGTACGCATCGTGGGCGCTCTTCGCCGCCGTGCTCCTCGCGCGTGCGGCCGCTGGGTGGCGAGGCCGGCGTGCGGCATATGGTATCGTCGCGGGTTACAGTTTCACGCTGGTCGTCATCCTGATTTACCTTCTGCGACCGGCGGTGACGTAGCCATGATGCTCGTGGTCGGCTTGTCACACCGCACGGCACCCATCGACGTGCGCGAGCGATTCGCGGTCGCCGAAGAACGGCTGGGCGAGTTTTCGAAGATGGTTCATGCGCTTGACGGTGTCTCCGAGGCCTTCGTCGTAAGCACGTGCAATCGCTTCGAGGTGTACGCGGTCGCCAAAAATGGCGCAGAGTCACCTGAAAGCGCAATCATCGAAGCGATTGCCGCATGGAGCAAGCAGCCGGCCTCTACCGTCAGGCGCTTGGTGTACGCGCACGTCGACCGCGACGCCCTGCTGCATCTGTTTCGCGTGACCGCGAGCCTCGATTCACTCGTCGTGGGTGAGCCGCAAATTCTTGGGCAGGTGAAGGCCGCCTTTGAATGCGCAAGCATTGCCGGCACGCTCGGTCCCCACTTGCTGCGAAGCGTTCCGCGCGCATTTGCGGCTGCGAAACGTGTGCGCACCGAGACTACGATCGGTGCAGGCAACGTGAGTATCAGCAGCGTCGCGGTGGATCTCGCCGAGCAGATTTTCGGTGATTTGTCGCAGTGTGAGGCGCTTTTGGTCGGGGCAGGTGAAATGGCTGAGGCGGCCGCGCGTAGCTTCGGCAAGCGCACGCTCGCACTGCGCGTCTGTAACCGCAGTTTCGATCGCGGTGCCGCATTGGCCCGAGCGATCGGGGCCGGCGTCGCACCGTGGGAGTCACTCGCGCACGAGCTCGCGACTGCCGACGTCGTCATCGCGAGTACCAGCGCGACCGAGTTTATCATCACGCATGACATGGTAAAAAAGGCGATTCATGCGCGACGAGGGCGTTCACTTTTTTTCATCGACATCGCGGTTCCGCGCAACGTTGATCCAAAGGTTCATAAAATTGACAATGTGTACGTCTTCAACGTCGACGATCTCGAGAACCAAGTTCAAGTTGCACAAGAGCGGCGCAAAATCGCCCACGAAGAGGCAAGCCACATCGTTGACGACGAGCTCGCCGCACATGAGCACTGGTCACTTGCTCTCGGCGTGCAGCCCACGTTGGTAGCGCTCCGCGACGGCGCCCGCGCCATCTTTCGTTCCGAACTGGAGCGCACCCTTGCGACGAGGCTCAAGCATCTCGGTTCCGAAGAGCGCGCTGCGCTCGAACAGATGCTCGACAGTGGGGTGAGCAAGTGGCTGCACCGTCCGACCGTCGCGCTGAAAGCAGCCGCGGTGCGGGGTGAGGGTCAGGCGCTCGTCGAAGCGACCGAGACCCTCTTTGAGCTTTCAACAGACGCGTGTACCGAGCCTAGCCAGCCTAGCCAGCCTAGCCACGACGACGACACCGTTAGGCATTAAGCGCGCGCCGAATTCTCAGCTCGATAGAAAAGCCAAAATCACTTCGTCGAGGGCAGCGGTCGCCTCGGGTGGAGAGGTCGAGTGACCCGCTGTCGCCGCGGAGCTGCGAAAGATGCTGGCGCGTTCGGTCCGCTCGGTGAGTCTCCGCGAGCCGCGATCATCGATCGCCTGTGGAGGGTTCACCGACCGATAGCGTGACACCGAAGGCGGCACGGGACGCAGCGTGTCGAAGGAAACGATCGGAGCGCGCGCCGTATCGGGCGGGGGCTCGAGGCTCGGGGGGCCAGGCGGATGCACGACGAGGGTATCGCGTGCGCGCGGCGAGACGACAGCAGAGTCCGGCGGTTCGGATCGCACGGTTACGGTCTCGATCGGCTCAATCGACGCCGGAGGCATCTGAGACGGTCGCGCCGGAATCGCCGCGGAATCGCCGAGCTCAGCGTCGAACTGGCCCTCGCGCAAGGCCGAGAACATCGCCTTGTGCTGGGCTTTCATCAGAGCCTTGACGACGTTGATGAGGTCCGCCTCGCCTGCTCGATCGGCGTAACTCGCCTTCATGGTGGACAGGATGCGGCCACCGTCAACGAACAGATGGGTGACAATGCTGGTCGTTCGCGCGCCGCTGTCCTCGGTTTGAATGTGGAAGGCGCGATCGCGATAGCGAACGTTGTTGTTGTAGCCGATCTGCGCCATTTCCTACGGCTCCCCCACAATGGGTGTCAAGCAGCCTTCGCGCGCGCTTCGCAGATCGGACAAGGGCACTGACCAAACCTCTGCGCCTGAGGAAATGCTGAACTCGTCGCCAGAAACTTTGCCGATCACTTGCACCGGGACCGCGGCGTCTCGCGCGAGGTCCGAAAGTCGTGACACGTTTTCGTCGCGGACCGAGACAATAATACGAGAAGGGCCCTCGGCGAAGAGCGCGGCTTCGAGTGCTTCGCCCGCAAACGGCAGCGAGACCATCGCGCCCACGCTGCTTTTTGCGCTGCCGCAGCACGATTCGGCAAGCGCATTGACGAGACCGCCGTCGGAAACGTCGTGTGCACTTTCGACAAGTTGCTGGACAATCAACGTACGCACCAAGCGTTGCAGCCTCTTCTCGAACTCGAGATCGATGGGCTGGAGCTTGCCCCGGAGTCCGACTCGAGAGCATGCATACTCGCTGCCAGCAAAGTGCAGGGCGGTTGTGTGCTCGCCAAGCACCAAGATGGTGTCACTCTGGCCGGGTCTGAAAAAGGCACGCGTGATGTGCTCTGGCTTGTCGATTTGGCCCACAGCGGCGACCGACGGCGTTGGTAAAATTGCTTGACCATCTGTCTCGTTGTAGAGGCTCACGTTCCCGCTCACGATTGGAACGTCGAGAGCAACACACGCCTCGGCGAGGCCGTCTATGGCGTCGCGGAACGAGGTCATCACGTTCGGCTTCTCAGGGTTGCCGAAGTTCAGGCAATCGGTGATGCCGATAGGCTCGGCACCGCTGCACACCAGGTTGCGGCACACTTCAGCGACAGCCATTTTGGCGCCTTCGCGCGGATCGAGCTCGCAGTAGCGACCGTTGCAATCGACCGCGAACGCGAGCCACTTATCGTAAACTTTGTTGTCTTTTCCTTCGGCGCGCACATGCACGACGGCGGCGTCTGATCCTGGGCCCACCAATGTGCCTCCACGCACGATGCTGTCGAATTGGCGCCAGATCCATTGCCGCGAACCGAGGTTGGGAGACGCGACGTGCGCAAGGATCGTCGCCACGAGGTCGCGTCCCTCCAGAAATGCTGGCATTGCGCCAAGCAGGGAAGGCGCAGGCCGATCTGCGCACGGACGGTCGTAGACGGGGGCGTCGTCGGTTAGCGCGTCGATCGGGATGTCGGCGACGACCAACGGGTCTGCCGACGCGCCGCGAGGGTCGAGCGGATCAAAGTCCGGCGTCGCGCGGACCACCCAGCGGCCTGTGCTCGTCACCGTTCCGATGATCGCGGCGTCGAGCTCCCACTTCTTGCAGATTTCAAGAACGTGATCTTCTTTGCCAGGCTTGGCCACGAGAAGCATGCGCTCTTGCGATTCGCTCAAAAGTAATTCGTAAGGTTGCATGTTACGAGCCCGCCTCGGAACTTTGTCGAGGTCGATCTCGATGCCGTTCTTTGCGCGGCTCGCCATCTCAACGCTCGAAGAGGTGAGGCCCGCAGCGCCCATGTCTTGAATGCCTTCGAGAATGTCTTGGGCGAAGAGCTCGAGGCACGCTTCGAGAAGCAACTTGCCCATGAAGGGATCGCCGACTTGCATCGTGGGACGTTGGCTTGGGCCTTCGTTCGAGAACTCGTCGGACGCCATGGTCGCGCCATGAATGCCGTCGCGACCCGTTTTCGCTCCGATGTAGAGAATCGAATACCCCACGCCTGTTGCGCGGCCATAGAAGATGCGATCGGTGCGAGCGATGCCACAGGTAAACGCGTTGACTAAAATGTTGCCGTCGTAGCGCGCGTCGAATTGCACCTCGCCGCCGACAGTGGGCACACCGATGCAGTTGCCGTAGCCGCCGATCCCTTCAACGACCCCACGCAAGAGCTCAGGCGTGCGCGGATGGTCGGGACGACCAAAGCGGAGGGAGTTCAAGCTTGCGATCGGCCTTGCGCCCATCGTGAACACGTCACGCATGATGCCACCGACACCCGTTGCGGCGCCTTGATGCGGCTCGATGAAACTGGGGTGGTTGTGCGATTCCATCTTGAACACGGCTGCGAGGCCATCGCCGATATCCACGACACCAGCGTTTTCGCCCGGGCCTTGAATGACCTTGGGGCCCTTCGTCGGCAGCCGTCGCAGGTGAAGGCGCGACGATTTGTAGCTGCAGTGTTCGCTCCACATGACGCTGAACACGCCGAGCTCGGTGAAGGTTGGCTCACGTCCGAGCGCGCCGAGGATGCGCTCATATTCGCTCGCGCTTATCTTGTGGCTTCGCAGAAGCGCTTCGGTGACGGGGGGGTCGTTCGGCAGCGGCTGCACCATGTTCGCGGGTGTATCGCCGATGTCGTTCGGCGACCAGTCTCTCGCAGATATGGCAGGGCGTTTGTGGTAACCACGGGAGTCATGCGCGCTGCGGTGGTGATCTTTCCTGGCTCGAACGCCGATCACGAGATGGTCCACACCCTTGCTGGCGTGTGCGGGTTCAAGACGTCCACCGTTTGGCATACCGAATCGAGTCTCGAGCCTGGCCTTGACCTCGTCGTGATTCCTGGCGGCTTCGCGTACGGCGATTACTTGCGATGCGGCGCCCTCGCACGATCGAGTCCGGTTCTTCAGGCCGTCAAAGGGCACGCTGCACGCGGCGGCCTTGTGCTCGGAGTGTGCAACGGTTTTCAAATTCTCACCGAGGTCGGCCTTCTCGACGGCGCGCTGACCCGCAACGCGCATCTTCGTTTTGAGTGCCGCGACATTCATGTGCGCGTCGAAGCCGAGGGCGCGTTCACTCGCGGCATCAACGGCGTTTGGCGTTTGCCGATCGCGCACGCTGAGGGTCGCTACTACGCGCCTTCTCAGGTCCTCGAGCGCCTCGAGGGAGAGGGCCTCATCGGGCTGCGCTACGCGTCCGCAAGCGGTGAACTTGGCGATGCGCACAATCCCAATGGTTCGCTGCATCACATCGCAGGAATCTACGGCGGCCCACGGCGCAACATTTTCGGACTCATGCCTCACCCTGAACGCATGAGTGAACTCGCACTCGGTGGGGACGACGGTCGTCGCATCTTTGAGCGCCTCCTCGAACACGGCACGGCTGCCTGAGTCTGAAATTTGGAACTGCTCTCGTTCATTTTGCTCGTGAGCGCGCTCATCTTCATTCATGAGGCAGGCCACTTTGCGTTCGCGCGGCTCTTTGGCGTGAAGGTGCTCGAGTTTTCGATCGGCTTTGGTCCAAAGCTGATCCGCATTCGCGGCCGTGAAACCGAATACTGCATAGGCATCTTCCCGTTCGGCGGATTCGTCAAGATGCTTGAGGAATCAAAGCTCCCTCAGGTGATTTCACCCGAGGACAAGAGGCGCAGCTTCGAATCGAAGCCGCTCTGGCAACGAATGGTCATCGTGCTTGCGGGCCCGTTGATGAACGTGCTGTTCCCGGTCTTCTTGTTCACCGCCGTGTACATGGATGACCGCGAATTTGCACCGCCAACGGTCGGCGTGATTTTTCCCGGGCGTCCTGCCGAAGGCAAATTGAAAATGGGCGATCGCGTCCTTTCGGTCGACGGTAAAAAGGTAAGTAACTTTCCTGAATTGACCCGGATCATTGCCGACAAACCAGGGAAGGAACTGCGTCTTGCGATCGATCGCGGAGGCCGCCAGCTCGACGTTGCGATTGTAGCCGACGATGACCGCGAAGTTGACGGGCTTGAACGTGTCACGCACGTCGGAAGACTTGGTGTGATGCCGATCTTTCCTGCGTCGGCGGTGGGTGTCGCGCGCGTGGACTCGCCCGCTGCTGCGTCGGGTCTGCGCACCTTCGACGTGATCGTTGCGTTGAACGGTCGCAAAATCGAGCGTTACATCGAGCTCATTGAGCACCTTTCTGCGAACGACGGAGGGAGCGTGATTGTGAGCTACCTCCGGCCGCAGGCGGTTTCTGGCGCGCTCGGAGGGTTGGGCGAACTGGCGCTTTACACACCGGGAATCGCAACGCTCACGCCCCTGCGTCGCGAGGCTGTAGTTAAGAAAATTGACGATGTGGAAGACGCAGCTTCCGATGTCCTGGCGCGAACCGGTCTTGAGTCGTCGGACATGTACGTTGCGTTCGTCCCCGAAGGCTCGAGCGAATGGCGCTCCGGGCTGCGCGTAGGCGACCGCATCGTGTCGCTCAACGGAAAGCCGCAGCGCTTATGGCAGGCGTTCAAAGAGCAGCTGAAGGCAAACGCGTCGCAAAAGCTCGACATCGCGTGGATGCGGAACGGTCAACCGATGGCTGGTTCTTTTCAGGTTCGCAAGGAGCGTTGGACCAACGAGGTGGGTCAGCCTTTTGAGCGATACGTCTTTCGCACGCAGCACTTCGCACCCGAAGCGAAGATGCGCACAGTGCCCAACGAGCACCGACTCACCTATGCGCTTGCGCGTGGCGCGTCCCAGACGTGGGAAGTGATGGGCTTTGTGACGACGGGGGTATTGCGCATGTTTCAAGGTCGCATGAGCCTGCGCGACATGAGTGGCCCCATTACGATTTTCGACATTGCGGGTCGCGCAGCCGCGCGTGGCACTTCAGATTTCATGTGGGCGATGGCGCTCATTTCGATCAATCTCGGGTTGATCAATCTTCTTCCGATTCCGGTGCTCGACGGAGGCCATCTGTTGTTCTTCGCGCTCGAGGGCGTGATGCGACGGCCCGTGTCCCAGCGCGTGCGTGAGGTATTGAGCCTCGCCGGCATGGCCTTCCTCATCTTCCTGATGGCGGTCGCGTTCAAGAACGACGTCGAGAAGCGATGGGATGTCATCCGCCAGCAGTTAAGAGAGATCGTTTCATGAGCAGTTATCTGTCAGCCCGATCCATTGCCGCACGCGTGCTGGTGCGCGTTGAGCTTGATAGCGCGTTTGCAGCGGCAGTGCTCGATGCCGAGTTGCGGTCCGCGAAGCAACTTGATGTTCGCGACCGTCGGCTCGCGACTGAACTGACGTACGGCACCCTCCGAACGATCAATCTTGTTGACGAGATGCTTCTTCGCTTTGCAAAAAACGGCATTTCGAAGCTCGAGCCGCTCACGCGTGCGCACCTTCGGGTGGGCGCGTATCAATTGATGTTTCTTACGAAGACGCCCGCGTTTGCCGTCGTCAACGAAGCGGTGAATGCCGTGCGTGAAAAGCATGGCCCGCGGCTCGCCGGATTTGTGAACGCTGTGCTTCGAAAGGTCGCATCGGCGAGAGAGTCGTTCGTTCCTGAAACGGTGCTGCTCGAGGCCACCCCTAGTTGGCTCCGCGAAAGGCTGATTGCGCGAGTCGGACAGGAAGGAGCCGCCGCGCTTGTCGGGTACATTCACGAAGTAGCGCCGGTGGGCATCTGCGTACCGAACGCATCGGAGCGAGCGGCTCTCGTTCGGGAATTGGAAAGTGAGTTGACGACCGCGGTCGTGCAAGCGGCACCGCTGTCGCCGCTAGGGGTGCTTGTTCGTGAAGGGGGGGCGCCGCAAAAGTGGCGTGCAGTGGTTGAGGGCCGAGCCTGGGTGCAAGAAGAGGGCTCGCAGCTGGTGGCGTTGCTCGTGGGTGCGCAACCCGGAGAGCGCGTGCTCGACGTTTGCGCAGGTAGAGGCCACAAGACGGCCATCCTGGCGAACGCGGTCGGAAGCGCGGGGCGTGTCGTTGCCGCTGACCTCCACGAAGCGAAGCTTGATCAACTGAAGAGGGAGGCCGCGCTAACGGGTTGGTGCGTGACCGAGGTGTATCCGATCGACTGGTCGGTGGGCGCCGGCGGACTGGATCGCGATCCATTTGACGCCGTGCTGGTAGACGCACCGTGCACGGGAACCGGAACGCTGCGGCGAAGGCCCGAAATCGCCGGGCGACGCACGGAAGCATCGATCGCAGAGCTCTCGGCGTTACAGTTCAGTATCTTGACGAATGCTGCGCGCTGCGTTCGTGACGGTGGCAGGCTCGTCTATTCAGTGTGCAGCGTGCTGCAAGAAGAGGGCGAGGAGGTCGTCGAACGGTTCTTGGCGAGCAACGCTTCGTTCTCGCCCTTGGCGTTTCCTCCCGGTAGCCCGGTGGGGTCGGGCTCGTCTGAGCTCTTGCTGGCCCCGCACACGCACGGAACCGACGGGTATTTTGTGGCCAATCTGGTCAAGAGCTCCTGACGCGCTGATTGCCCAAGCGAGCGTCTACGGAGTATACCCGAGGAGCACCGGGCCCCATTCGGAGAACCAGTATTCATGATTGATGTGACATTGCCGCAGCTTGGCGAAAGCGTAACTGAAGGCACGATCTCAAAGTGGTTGGTCGGTGAAGGTGACGTCGTCAAGAAAGATCAGCCATTGGTCGAAATAGCGACCGACAAAGCGGACGCTGAAGTGCCGTCGCCGGTCGCCGGTCGTGTGGTTAAGTTGCTTGCCAGTGTAGGGGAAGTCGTTCCGGTGAAGAGCGTGCTCTGTAGGCTCGAAGAGGGAGCATTTGAGACCGCGCCTACGCCTGCATCGAAGATGGTGTCCAAGAGCGCGACTGGCGCCGCTCTCGCGCAGCCAACGGTTCGCAAGGCAGCCCTTGAAAAGGACGTCGACCTCAGCCAAGTTCGCGGCACGGGCGACAATGGACGCATCACGAAGGACGATGTTTTGCGTGCGTCGGCGCCTGCTGCAATGCCTCCCGCGGTGGTGCCTCCTCCGCGTGTGGGTCAAGTTGCTGAACTGATCAACCAGGGCGGGGGATTCGTCCCGCCGATTCCGGGCAAAGGCTACGGCTCGTTCAAGGTGCCGGCGTATCGCGAGGCTTCGGGCGACAAGGTCATTCCGTTCACGCGTCGACGCCGCATCACGGCCGATCACATGGCGTATTCAAAGGTCGTCTCGCCGCATGTCGTCACGGTGGCTGAGATCGATCTCTACAGAGCGTCCAAGCTCCGCGAGCTGCACAAGGAGCGCTACAAGAAAGAGGGCCTCTCGCTCACCATGCTCGCGTTCGTGGTGAGCGCTGCTGCGCGTGCGTTGCGCGAGACTCCAGACCTCAATGCGCGAGTCCTCGAAGACGCGTACGTGCAATTGCGCGAGATCAACATCGGCGTGGCAGTCGACTCACCCGACGGATTGGTGGTCCCTGTGGTGCGGCGCGCCGACGAACTCGGCGTGCGAGGGATCGTCAGGTCTATTGACGATGTGGCCAAGCGTGCGCGCTCCGGCAAGATCACCATCGACGACCTGAGTGGGGCGACATTCTCGGTCACGAATCCCGGCATGAAGGGCAACCTCTTCGGCGGTGCGATCATCAGCCAGCCGAACGTTGGCATCCTGCGCATGGGCGAGATCAACAAGAGGGTGGTGGTCGTCGAAGGCCCCGAAGGCGAAGACCAGATGGCGATTCACCCTGTCATGTATATGGCCCTCAGCTACGACCACCGCATCGTCGACGGCGTTGCGGCGAACTCGTTTTTGTGGCGGGTGACCGAGATCATTGAGAAGAGTGAATTCGACGTTTGAGGGTCTCGATTGCGCCACGTTGGCTCACCGTAAGCGATGAGAAAGGCAGCAAATTGGACCCCAGGGGCAGGCACGGTTTCTGCTGTGGACTTGTGTGCTCCGTGCGCGCGGAGCACGTACGTGTGTAGCGATTGGGGTAACGGAAAAGCGTACTGGGGTGGTTACAATAACGGGTGCTACAATAGCTACCCCGACGCAGGCCCCCGCCCAAAGTGAAGGGCAAAACGATTGACCTTTTTCACTTCGTGAGCTGCCCGTCGCTCCGGTTAAGCCCCGTCCTGGTTTACTCGCTCTCGGGCTCGGCCGCCGGTTCCGGTGCGGTGTCGTCGGTGGGCTCAGCAGCAACAGCCTCTTTCGCGCCCTCTTTTCCACCCGCGGCAGCACCCGCACCCACGTCGGTCTTCGGCGTCATGCGCGCCGAAGCAAACGGGTAGGGCGGCGCGTGCATCTCAGCGTCGATGGCGACGTCGGCCGCGCGCAGGTTCATGCCGAGCAGCGAGCGCAGGCGGTTCGACAGAGTGTCAGGCGCGCTGATGCCCGCTTCGATCTTGTTGCGGTCGAGCAGCTTGCGCGCCGCGTATTTCTTGAGCCAGGCGGCGTCGGGATTGAGCGTGACCACGACGCGCGTGTTGCGCTTCGTCTCGCCGACACTCTTGGCGTCGCCGAGCTCGTTGGCCTTGAGGTAGAGGTCGCCCTCCCAATAGTCCGCGACCAGGTTGTCGCTGAAACGATTGTCAAGAATCTTGAGTTCTTTGTTGAAGCGGCCGTTGGCGATGCCGTATTTGTCAGAGCCGACGATGAGGTTGTGCTGGAGCGTGACCTTTGCGCCCGAGCCGACGCTGATGCCCTCGCCGCCACGGGTGCCGAACGCGTCGTATTTCCACGTGAACAAGATCGAGTTGTGGTCCGCGACGATCGTCGGTGAATCTTTGCCGAAGGTCGAGCTGAGCAGTTCCATCCCGATGCCCGCGGTGTTGACG
>CAMBEV010000047.1 GCA_945865595.1 Nannocystis exedens
GCAGGGTTCATGGCTCGACGGTACACGAGCAGGACATGCAGACACGCCGTTCGTACGCAAGCTACAATGGCGCTTGTGGCGCGCATGCTTCAGCAGGTGATCGAGGAGCCTCACGCGTGTGCGTATTTGCCTCGCGACGACGCGCAGCTCGAGATGATGGTGCTCACGGGAGTGACACCGCCGGAGCTTGATGGGCTTGTGTCCCGCGGCTGGCGACGGTTTGGCCGCGTGTACTTTCGGCCTGCGTGTTCTGCGTGTCGCGAGTGCGTCACGCTGCGTGTGCTCGCCCCAGAATTCGAGGCGACCAAGAGCCAGCGGCGCGCCGTGAAGAGTGCCGCGCGCTTTCGTCGCGAGGTGGGCATCGCCACGGTCGATAGCGAACGTCTCGCGCTCTACGCGAAGTGGCATGCTGAGCGTGAGCAGGTTCGCGAGTGGAGCCCGAGCACCCACACACCCGAGTCGTACGCGCGCGATTTCGCAGCACCCCACCCGTGTTTGCGCGAAGTTACATTTCGTGACGACGAAGCGGGCGGCAGGTTGGTGGGCGTCGGCTTGTGGGACGAAATGCCGGGCTCGGTCAGCGCGATTTTCTTCTTTTACGACCCGTCGATCGAAAGTGGATCACTCGGCGTTGCGAATGTCGTCATGGGCATCGAAACCGCGAAAAACGCTGGGAAGGCGCACGTGTACCTAGGGTACCGCGTCGCCAACTGTGCCTCGTTGCGTTACAAAAGTGCGTATCGGCCGCACGAGTTGCTCGTGGGGCGACCAGGCATGCAAGAGGCGCCAGAGTGGGTGCGCCCGCTCGCCTGAACGTGCTGCCTACTTCTTCTTGTCGCGGCACGCCTTGATGGTGGTGCCCGACACGCCGTTGCACTCTTGGTCCGCTGAGCAGCTGGGCGCGGCACTGGCGTCGGTCTTGCCCGCGTCGGCGGTGTTTCCATAATCGCATATTTTCAAACACGCGAGCACGTCGTCCGGGTCCTTCCCGCAGATGGCGCCTGATTCGCATTCACCTGCGGTGACGCCTTCGACGACGCACGGCTCGCCGATCGCGCGTGCGGTCGTACCGCAGGCTGCCACCACCAACGCAACGCTGATCACCGACAAGAGGGTTCGCTTCATGGGGCGTATTCTACTTAACGCCACCTTCGCTGGGCGGAATTTCAACCGAGCCGCCGCCGCCACAGCTGTAGTTGCCGTAGGGACCGCCCGAATACTTGGGTTCGGGGAGCGCCAGGGTCGCGAGCGTGCTGAGTGTGGCGGTGTCGTTGGCTTTGATGCCGGCGTAGCTGATTGAGTAAAGCGTGTTGTCCATGAACACGCTGCGGCGGACGTACGGGCTGAACGAACCTCCGCAGTAGCCGTAGTAGTTCTTGCCGAAGAGCGAGGTGTGATCGACCGCGCCTACCTTCTTGATGCCGGCCGTGATGTCGATGCTGAAGAGCTCGGCGGTGCTCCGCATCTGATAGCCCTTGTTGTAGTCGTACGAGTAGTACGGAAAGCTCAAGAGCTTCTTGTCGGCGAAGTAGGTGAACGCCTTGTGGTTGTACTCCGCCTCAGAGCTGCCGTGCTCGCTGCCGCTGAAGACGTACTTGTGAAGCAGCTTCGGTGATGTGCCCTGCGTGACGTCGAAGATTTGCAATGCCAGGCCGTTGCGGCGGTTGGTCTTTTCGTCAATATCCTGACCTATCGTGAGCAGGTGCCCGTCGTCGAGCGGGTGCATGTACTCACTGAAGCCGGGGATTTTCAGCTCCGCGAGCTTGGTGGGCTTGGTGGGGTCGCTCAGGTCGAAGACGAAGAGCGGGTCGACTTGTCGGTACGTGACCACGTAACCGCGCGTGCCAACGTAGCGAACCGAGTAGATGCGCTCGCCCTTCGCGAGCTCGCCGGCGTCGCCAACTTTGGTGAGCGCGCCGCTCTGCACTTGCAGCGTGAAGAGGTGATTCACGTTCGACCAGGTGTAGTACTTCCCGTCGGTGAGGTCAGCGCGTTGCTCGGTGGTTGCGACGCGCAGCGTTCCGTCTTTGTCGTCGAGGTAGAACTGGTTGGCGACTTCGCCTTGGACGTCGCCGGTTGCGACGTAGACGGGCTGGCTGGGGTCGCTCGCAAAATCGAACTTGTGCAGATACGTTTTATTGAGCGAGATCGTTTGAGGCTGGGCGATCACCGCGGGCACGTCGAAGAGGCCGATATTCTTGGGCGTTGGGTCGCTAGGTGGACTGGCAGGCGTTGTCCCCGACGAGCCGCTGCCCGTCGACGGTGGAGTGCTCACAGAGCCGCCGCCGCTGCTTCCGACAGACGCGCTACCCGAGGACATCGCTACGGCCATGGGACCGGGGTCATTCCAGCCGCGAGCGGCAAGGTAAAGAGAGTTGCCGTTGGCGTAAACAGTGTCAGCGCGCGCGACGATCGCGGCGTTCTTGGGTGCGGCGGTCGGTGCGTTGAGGTCGATGGCCGCCACCTGCGTGAGGCCGTAGTCCGTCGTGGCGACGCCTGGTACGTAGTAATCGGTGCAGGCGACGCTGCTTGCCTTGACGGCGGTGCCAGTGCGCTCGAACTGGTAGGGTACCCAATCGCTGTACTTGCTGTTGTTGATCGCGAGGGTGTTGAGCGTGCGAAGTCCCTCGAACGCCTTCTTCCACTCGTCGGTCGTTTGCGGATAAACGCCGTTCGCGAACTCGGGGTACATCTTGAGTACCGGGCCGTGTCCTCCGCCGGTGATCACTGTTCGCACGTTCGTGCCCACGCGGCGCGAGCTCAAATACGACCCTTCGAAGTACAAGTCGCGCGAGACAACCGGTTGGGTCCCGTTGACGATGGTCAAGACGGTTACCTTAAGCAGCGGCGCGTACTTGACAGGCTCCGGAACGCAGTTCACGCACTTGGTCCCGACGCCGTCGCTCTGCGGTGCGCCGCCGGGGGTCGGTGACGGCGCTGGGTCGACCGCAACCCCGCCGCCGCTGCTCACCGCGCCGCCTCGGACGCCGGTCGCGTACCCGTATCCGTAGTCGTAATAGGTCTCGCGTGGCGAGACGCCGGCCGCCTTGTAGATGCCCACGCCGTCGACGAGCGAGTAGATGACCACCTTGCCGTCTGCGACGAACATTTCGGAGGGCTCACCATCGATCGTCAAGCTGCTGGCCTCTTTCATCGCGGCGGCTGGGTATGCGTCGACGATGCGGAACGAGCTTCCATGCAGAAGGTAGACGTACTTGCCGTCGTTCTTGACGAAGTCGGCTTCGTCAACGCCCTTGACTTGCGTGTTCGTCTCCGAAAAGGACGTCGCGCGATCGTTTGACGTGGAGGGCGTTGCGCTGCCGGCACTCCCGGTCTGCGCGCCTTCAGGGGCGCCGAGGCTCGCGCCCTTGTCCATGCCCCATCCGCCACCGGAAGTGAAACTCGCGACCATGGCGTCAATCTGCTTGTTCATCTTAACGAGCGCGTCGGCCTTGAGCATCGCCTCGAGGTCGCCGCAACTCTGCGCGCGCTTGAGAGCGCCGGACGCTACGCCATCGGCGACGGGGTCTTCGGTGCGGCCGCAGCCGCCGAGGCTCGACGCGAGTACTGCCAGCCCAACCAGTCCGATCCACGATGTTTTCATGCCCATCTCCGTTGCTTCTTTCGAGCGCCTCAAGTCCAAGCGTTACGAAGGTAGCCATGCATGTGCCATGCCCGCAAGGGATGCTGCGATCTTGGGCAAAATTGCGGTTTGGTGTTGTGCCAATGTGGCACTACTTCGTCTGGATCGTCCAGAGCTTGCACTCGATATCGCCGTTGTGGAGGGCGTGCCAGCGGGCGCCGCGCTTGGGCGCAAGGAAGGCCGCGTCGAGTTCGGGGCTGCCCGAGATGATGCAGAACGTCCAGTGGCCGCGGCTCTTGGCGATCCACGTGTCGAGGGCGAGGTAGGCCTCGTCGCTGTTGCCTAGGCGGTGGCCGTACGGAGGATTGGTGATGACCCAGCCGCCCCGTTCTTCGGGGAGCCAATTCGTCACATTGCGTGCGCTGAATTGGATCGCGACGCCGGCTTGCTGAGCGTTGTCTTCTGCAAGTGCGATCGACTCAGGGGACGTATCAGAGGCGACGATGTTGAGCTTGACGTCTTGAACCGCGGCGCGCGCTTCCTCTTGCAGCTTCTCCCAGTTCGTAACCTCTTCGTGGTCATAGGAAGCCCACCGTTGAAATCCGAACGTGCGGCCGAGGCCAGGTGCGCGCTTGGTTGCGAGTGCGGCAGCTTCGATCGCCAAGGTGCCCGAACCGCACATAGGGTCGATGAACAGCGCGTCGGGCGTCCATCCCGACAGCCTCACGATCGCGGCGGCTAGCGTTTCTTTAAGTGGCGCTGCGCCTCCCCGTGCGCGCCATCCACGAAGGTGGAGCGGCTCGCCCGACATGTCGAAGTACAGCGTGCATTCGTTGCGGTTGATGTGCACGAAGAGGCGCAAGTCGGGATCTTGGATGTCGACCGACGAGCGCTCACCGAAGTCTTCACGCATGCTGTCGACGATGGCGTCTTTCGTTTTCTGCGCGATGAACTGGGTGTGAGAAAGGTAACTTTGGCTGCTACTTGCCCTCACGGCGAGTGTGTGTTGCGGCGTGAGCACGTCGCCGAGGTCGAGTTCACGAACGCGGTCGTAGAGTGCGCGCTCACTTGGGCAAGCGAAGGTGGCACGCTCCACCATGATGCGCATCGCGATGCGTGACCAAAGGCAAGCGCGGTAGCCTTCGCTCGCGGGGCCCTCGAAGCGCACGCCCCCACGTGTTGCTTTCACGCGCCGAAAGCGCAGCTCGCGCAACTCGTCACGCAAGACGCCCTCGGTTCCCTTGGCGGCAGTCGCAAAGAACTTGAAACTCACGCAAGCGCGGTTATCACGGTTTCGCGCGGGAGATGAGGAGATACCATCTCATCCGTGAGTGTTACCCGGAACGTGCTGCGCTGGGTCTTCTCGAAGGTCATGCGCATTTACTTTCGGCGTGTGGACGTGGTCGGCGACCTGCCGTCGCCCGCAACGCGAGGGCGCATCTTCGTGGCCAACCACGTTAATGGACTTGTCGATCCGGTCCTCGTTATGACGAGTGCGCCGTGCGTCATCTCGCCGTTGGGGAAGAGCACGCTATGGTCAATCCCCTTACTCAAGTGGGTGCTCGGTGCCATCGATGCGGTTCCCGTCACGCGCCGGAAGGACGACCCGACCAAGGCGGTGGGTTCGAACGAAGCCCTTTTTGAGGCGGTGGCGGGCAAATTGCACCGCGGAGGTAACATTTTGATCTTCCCCGAGGGCGTCAGCCACAACGAACCGCAGCTGCAGAAGGTGCGCACGGGGGCTGCACGCATGTTGATTCGAGCGGCTGACGCAGGCACGAAGGGGCTCTCGTTTCAGTCCGTTGGCCTCGAGTTCGATGAGCGCGATGTGTTTCGTTCGCGCGCGCTCGTGATCTATGGACCGGCGCGCGACGTCGATGAGGTCGCAGCCAGCGCTGAAGCCGACGACCCTGAAGAGCGAGTGGCTTTCATCACTCAGTCGATGGCGAGTGATCTCAGCGAGCTCATCGTGGAGGGCGCCGATTGGGCTGAGATGCGTGCGATCGCGCAGGTCGCCGAAGTGCTCGCCAACACCCTGCCGGCTGCGCAGGATGCGCCCCTTTCGTCGCTGCAGCACCGAAACACGATGGGCCGTCGTGTTGAGATGGCGGCGCGTGCGATGGCGAAGGCTGACCCCGATCTCGTTCTGCGTATCAAAGGTAACGTCGAGGCCTACTTTTCGATTCTCGAGCGCAGCGGACTCAGCGATCGCGACGTGGTCAGAGGGGCTCGGGGCGTGGGTGCTGTGCGAGCCGCGTGGCTGGGGCTGGTGTTGCCGCTCGCGCTCGTGGGCGTCGTGATTTTTGCGTTGCCGTATCATTTGCCGCGCTTCGTGGCGCGCGCGCTTGCCAAAGAGAGCCACGATGTCGTCTCGACCTACAAGCTGGGCGTCGGGCTCATCGTGTATCCGCTTTGGGCAACGGCGTTGACGATTGCCGCGTCTGTCTTGATCGCCATGCCGGGGGCTCTCATTGTGTGCGCATTGGTATGGTTGTCGCCCTGGTGTGCGTTGGTTTGGCTCGATGTGCTTGAGCATGGGCCGAGGCGTCCAGCGAATCGCGAGGCACTGGTGAAGTTACGTAAGGAGCTGCTTGCGCTTATCGAAGAGGCTCATGCTCTATAGTTCCTGATGCGCATGGCCGTAGTCTCGCATTAATGACGCGTATCGCACTGCTTTTGGGAGATGGGGCGGATAGAGAGTCACTGGATCTGGCGCTCCGGTCCGCATTTGGGGACAACGTCAGGTTTGTTGACGAACTGCCCAGACCCGGTGAAGAGCTGGTGATCGCTGTGGTGGCGCCGAGCAAGGTGGTCGCGTCGCTTGAGTCGGGGTGTGCCGACTTTGTCACCCTGCCATGCGCTGCCGCCGAAGTAGTCCGCGTCGTTGAGGCCCTTGCTGCAGAGGACGCGTGCGAGGAGGCAGTCGCGCTCCTCGGCGACGGCGGTCGCGCCACGATCGACGAGCTTCATGAGCGCGTGGCCACGCAAGTACTGGTGCTGAAGGGTGAAACGGGCACGGGCACCGTTGCGTTTGCGCGGTACTGGGCGGGTCTGACGAACGCTCCGGTGCGTGTTTTGGACGCGACCGATCTCACGAACGTGCCCGCGGGTGCGGCACTGGTGATAACGGGAATCGAGGCGCTCGAGGCAGACCTTCAAGGCAAGGTGTGGGCCCGCATTAAGGAGCTGTCGAGCACGGCGCGGATAGCGGTCGCCCTGCGCGGTGACGCTGGGGTCGATCCGAAGGTTGACGACTGGGTGGCCTCCGCGGTTCAGGTCCCACCGATGCGCGAACGTATCGCGGACGTGGTGCGCTTAGCGCGCGCGTTCGAGCATTTGCTTTCTGCACGTCGGGGCCATGAGGTAGTCGTGCCCATGCGCTCGATCTCGGCGATGCAATCGCATCGTTGGCCGAACCAGCTGCCCGAACTTCGCGCCACGATCGACGGCCTTTGCGCGCGTGATGCCACACCGGCGTCGAGGGGCGGGTCCGCAGAGTATCGGGTCCCGGTGCAAAGCGCAGACGTCACCCTGCATCTTGTGGGCGGAGGGACGAAGTTCGGAAGTCTGTTTTGGCCGAGCGAGTTTGAGTTCGATGCCTCGCTTGAGTTGGGGGACCCGTTCTTTCCCGTGAACGTGGGCGGGAGGATCCATATTGTGGCGCGGGTGGCAGTCGAGGCGTTTGGGATCCCGCAGGCTCGCAAGACCGTCGCTTCGGAGCCTGACCTGCTGGCCAAGCACGTGCGTGCGCGCCTTCACATGCAGAGTGGGTCTACCTTTGAGGGAGAGTTCGTCTACTCGGCTGACCACGCCCGTTCGCGGGTTGCCGATCTCCTCAATGGTAAAGAGCGTTACTTTCTTTTTCGCGTCGGCAGCGAGTTGCTCCACGTGTCAAAGACACATCTCATTTGGGTGGAGGAGCTGAGATGACGCCGCTTGTCGTACGTCTCTTGCGTTACACAGTGACGCAGCAGGCTTCTGACCTCCATATTTCGGCCGGTGAACGTCCATTGATTCGCATCTCGGGCGAACTGCTCCCCGTCGACTTGCCTCCGCTTACGAGCGAGCAAGCGCACGCGGCCATTTTCGATGTGATGAACGACGCGCAGCGGCGCTCGTTTCAAGAGGACCTTGAGTGCGACTTCGCCTACCGGCTGGATGACAACGCACGCTTCCGCGTCAACGCCTTCACCCAGAACCGCGGCGAAGGCGCCGTATTTCGTACCATTCCGACGACGATTCCTCGCATGCGCGATCTCGGCCTGCCCGACGTCGTGCGCAACCTCTGCGATGAGGAGAAGGGCCTCATCTTGGTGACGGGCCCGACGGGTAGCGGCAAGTCAACCACGCTCGCGGCGATGATCGACTACGTCAATGACAACATGCACGGTCACATTTTGACGCTCGAAGATCCGATCGAGTTCGTCCACACCACCAAGCGTTCCCTGGTCAGTCAGCGCGAAGTGGGGTCGCACACAAAGTCGTTTCACAACGCGCTCCGGAGTGCGTTGCGTGAAGACCCCGACGTGATCCTGGTGGGGGAGCTGCGTGACCTCGAGACGATCCAGCTCGCACTCACCGCGGCTGAAACAGGGCACCTGGTCTTCGGGGCGATGCACACCCAGAGCGCGGCAAAAACGGTCGATCGCGTGGTCGACGTGTTCCCGCCCAATCAGCAAGCGCAAATTCGCGTCATGCTCTCCGAGTCGCTCGTCGGCGTGATTTCGCAAATGCTCGTCAAGAAAATAGGCGGCGGGCGCGCTGCTGCGCTTGAGATTCTTGTCGGATCGCCCGGTGTTCGCAATTTGATCCGCGAAGGCAAGACGCACCAGGTGCCGTCGATGCTCCAAGTCGGCGGCAAGCTCGGCATGCAAACGATGGAGGCAGCGCTGGCCGACCTCGTGACGCGGCGGGTCGTGTCCCTCGCGGACGCGCGCTTGCGCATGCCCGGATCTGAAATTTGGAACGTCCTCGAGGCGACACTTGCAGCGGGAGGGCCGGGGCGATGAGCAACGCTCCTCACGCTATGGACGCGAACCTCGACGCGTTTCTCAAGTACATGCTCAAGATTGACGCTTCTGACATCTACGTGACCGCGGGGTCGCCAGTGGTGTTTCGCGTATCGGGCGTGGGACATCCAGCCAAAGTGCCGCTGACGAGCGAACACATCGACACGATGGCAGCCTCGCTCATGTCCCCGGCCCAGCTCACCGAATTTCGCACCAAGCACGAGATGAATCTCGTCGTCGAAATGGGTGAGGCACGGTTCCGCGTAAACGTATTTCAGCAGCGGGGCGCAACCGGCATGGTTGTGCGCATGATCAAGACGAAAATTCGTGGTCTTGATGAGCTGCAAGTGCCCAATATCATAAAAGAAGTTTCACTTAGTAGGCGCGGTTTGATTTTGGTCGTGGGGGCAACGGGTAGCGGTAAGTCGACCCTGCTTGCGGCGATGATCAACCATCGGAACGAATCGGAAACAGGCCATATTGTCACTGTAGAAGATCCAATTGAGTTCGTGCATGAGCACAAGAAGTGCGTCATCACGCAGCGCGAGGTTGGAGCGGACACGCTCTCGTTCGGCGCGGCGCTGAAGAGCGCGCTGAGGCAAGCCCCCGATGTGATTCTCATCGGTGAGGTTCGCGACGCAGAGACCATGGAGGCCGCGGTTACGTTCGCCGAGACCGGTCACCTGTGTCTTGCGACCCTGCACTCGAACAACGCGAACCAGGCGATCGAACGCGTCCTCAACTTTTTTCCGCACGAGCGTCAGCACGAACTCTTGCTGCAGCTTTCGCTTAACTTGCGGGGGATCATCTCGCAGCGATTGATTCCAAGCGTTGACGGTGGTCGAGCGGCTTGCCTTGAGATCCTGCTCGACACGCCCCGCATTCGAGAACTGATTAAGCGCGGCGAGATTGACCTCGTGAAGGAGTCCATGGAGCAAGCTGCTTTCGAAGGTTGTCGCACTTTCGATTCGTCGCTCTTCGAGCTGGTGGCCGCGGGACGCATCACTGAGGCGGAGGCGCTTCGTGCGGCGGAGAGCGCGAACAACCTGCGCATGCGGATCGATCGTTGGAAAGAGACCGGTGGATCGCAGACCCACGACAAGGACGAAGTCCCGTTGAAGATGGTACCGCGTCATTAGTGATGACCAGACGAGGCAACGCTCACGTTCGATGTGGAAGGTGCAAGATGCACCAGAGTTTGTGCGTGTGTGCGCTCATCCCGCGACTCGAGACGCGTACCCGGCTGTTGCTGATCATTCACCGCACCGAGGAGCGTAAGCCGACCAACACCGGCGTGCTCGCGGCGGAATGCCTGGTGAACAGCGAGATCGTCGTGCGCGGGCACGCGGATCACCCGAGTCAGGCGGTCACCCTGCCAGAAGGTACGCAGCCCGTGCTTCTCTTTCCCCATGAGGACGCCGTCAACATCGTTGACTTCCAGAAACCGAAGCTGCCCATCACGTTGATTGTTCCTGACGGGACGTGGCGCCAAGCATCGAAAGTGCGCAACCGCGTGCCCGGGCTTCTCGGCGTTCCGTGCGTGTCTTTGGGTGTTGGCGAGCCTTCGATCTACCGCTTGCGTGCGGAGGCCCACGCGCATGGTCTTGCGACGATCGAGGCCATCGCGCGCGCATTCGGGGTGCTTGAGGGCGCACACGTGCAGCGAGCGATGGAGCACGTGTTCCGCTCGATGGTGGAGCGGACGCTTTGGGCGCGCGGTGGGGTTGCGACCGAACACGTGACCGGCGGGATTCCACCGGGCGTCATGCGCCACGACCCGCGAAGCGGCCAGGGGGAAGATCCACGATGACCATCGAACCTCGCGCGGTGTGTCAGCAGTGCAGGCGCCCATTGCGCGTTTGCTACTGCAGTCAGATCAAGCCGCTCGAGACGAAGACGCGCGTGGTGCTCTTACAGCATCCACGTGAACGTGATGTCCCGATTGGGACCGCGCACATGGCGAGCCTCTGCTTGCCGAACTCCGAGCTTCACGTGGGCGTCGACTGGAGCGACTCGCCGGCGCTGCTTCGCGCGCTGTCGGATCCATACCGTCCAGCAGCTTTACTATACCCGGGTGACGACGCCACGGATGTCCTGCAGGAGCCACCCAAAGGGCCCATCACGCTCGTGGTCGTCGACGGAACGTGGTGGCAAACGCGCAAGGTAGTGCGGCTCAATCCCATTCTCGCCGCGCTGCCGAGGTATGCGTTCACGCCCGCCTCGCCCAGCGAGTATCGCATTCGCAAAGAGCCCACGGACGAGTGCGTTTCAACGATCGAGGCGCTTGCCCACGTTCTGGGTGCGCTCGAAAGCGACCCCGACCGATTCCGTGCATTGCTCGATCCGTTTCGAGCCATGGTTGACGCTCAGGTCGACTTCGCGACGAACGTACGCAATCGTCGCGGAGGCAAGCGCAGAGCGCCAAAGCCCGTGAAGTTGCGTCTGCCCGACGTGTTAGTCAATGAGCCTGACAAATTGGTGTGCGTCGTAGCGGAAGCAAAAGCGTGGCCCTATCGTTTCGTGGATCGCCGAAAGGCCGAGCCTGATGAGCTCGTTCACTGGGTCGCGCATCGGCCGAGCACAGGCGAGACGTTCGAGAGTGTCGTTAGGCCGCAGGGGGTGCTTACGCCGAACCTCGAACGGCAGATTGGCCTTTCGGCGGACCGACTCAACGGGGGCGAGGCGATCGGTCAACTTCGTGAACGATGGGGGGCCTTCGTACGTGACGACGACGTGATCGCTTCCTGGGGCTTTTACGCCCCGACGCTCTTCGCAGCGCAGGTGGGGCCCTTGCCGACGGCCCGCCTCGACATTCGTCAGTTAGCGATCGACTGGCGCGGCGGCAGGGTGGGAACCGTTGAGGAACTTGCTGCACACCTCGGCGTTTCGGGGCCCCCGCTTACCCAGGGGCGTGGAGGCGCGCGCCTTGCTGCGCTCGTCGCGATCGCTCGGGCCCTGGAGTCCGCGGCGCGTGCCGAAAGGGACTGTCCTACATCGACGCCTCGTTCGATCGGGGAAGGCTTGGGAACCCCGCTCGACGGCCGTTCATCTGATCCATGAGTGACCGCATGCGCCGTCGAATGGGGTGGGCCCTGGCTCTGAGTACCCCGCTGACGGCCTGTGCAGACTACCAGCTCGAGTCCGAGACGGTCGTGGTCGATGGAGGGCCGGGCGCTCTGAGGGACGCGGCCGGGGCAGTTGACACGCAACCCTCCGACGGGGGCGGCGCGGGCCCTTCCGAGGGCGGAGGCGCGGGCCAGGGTACGGTAGCTGAGCTAGTCAAGAAACTTAACGAGGCGCGAGACGTGTACGCCAACGGCGGTGCGGTCTACTGGAGCCGCGACAATACGATCGAGCTCTGCCCGCTGCCGTGCAATACGTCATGGGCCATCTGGTCGGCGCCGGGTGTGGTTCCCGCCAACCGGAGGTTCAGTTTCGTCCCGCCGCCAAACAACCAGGCTGCCTATACCGTCTTTTTCGGGGCGTCGGCGGGTTCCGGCCCGTACATGGCCAAGCACACGCTGCTCACGAGTACGCCGCTCAACGTGGGGCCGGCCCCGCTGGCGATCGCGGCCGATCAGTATAACGCGTATTTTTCGTCGGGCAGTGCGATCCACATGATGTACGTGTCGGCAACTTCGTCAGCAAAATTGCTCGACATCGCCGTGCCCGCCGAAGGCTTGGCGCTGACGCCGAACGCGCTCTTCTGGCACAGCACCGCAGCGACCGGGGCGGGGGGCACGGGCGGCATTTACGGCTGCAGTCGCGCCACATGCACAAGCGCGACGGAGGTCGTGTCGCCGCAAGCCGCACGGGCGGTTGGAGCCCTCCATGCGACAACGACCGAGTTCTACTTCGCCGACAACCACGGGGTCGCGACCGCCCTCGGTGGGGCGAGCCTGTTCAGCTGCCCAGCGACCGCGACGACGTGCACGCCGAGTTTGATCGTTTCGGGTGAGGCGGCCGTAGGATCTATTGCTGTTAATAACGGTTACATTTACTGGAGTAACGGCGGGGCGACGTCCTCGGCGACCGGGATGATTCGCGGATGCAAACTGGGCGCGTGCGTGCCAACGACCCTTGCGGCGAACCTCCCGCGGCCCGTTGCAATCAGCGCTTCTGCGCCGAACGATCTTTACGTTGCGGCGTATGGCCTGGCAGCGGGAACGTACTCGGGCGGCATCTACCGGATACCGAAGCTGAAGTAGGTGCCGAGGCGCAGTCGGCGCAGCTGGCGTGATCGCGCGCGCGTTCCGTAGGCCAATTTTGTGCGGTTTGTGCCGTCTTCACCGTACAATCGGGGTCATGCTCTCCGATCGCCCGCTCCCAGCGTCTTTAACCGTCGAGTTGTGCGATGGCCGCTCGCTCAACGGGCGCATCACCCATTTTTCGCCTTATGCACCAAATGTGACGCTCGACGCGGAATTCGAAGGGCTCAGCGCGCCCAAGCGACTGGTCCTCTCGGGCGACAGCATGACGCACATCGCCTTTCGCGCGGTCAAGGGAGCCCCCGCACCCGAACGTGCGCCTGGGCTGAAGCGCCACCGGATTCACCTGGCGAGCCGCAAGTCGGTTTTGGTTGAGCTCGACCCTCAGCGTGGCGAAAGTCCGCTCGGGTTCTATGCGTTCCCCACCGAGCGCGCCTGGGACGTGCGCGAGTACTTTTTCTACTCGCAAGCCGTGCTTCGGCGAGAGCTCGACGAGCCGATCGGCGAGATGCTCATTCAGGACGGCGCTATCGACGCGAGTGCGGTTGCCAAGGGCATCGATGCACAGACGGCCGAGCGAAAGAAGACGATCGGAGACATCCTCGTCGAGCGATCCAAAGTCCAGCGCGATCAGGTCGAAGAAGCTGCAGCCGTTCAGGAGCGCAAGAAGCTCAAGATCGGTGAGGTGCTCATCGAGGCGGGCCTCGCAACCGAGGAAGACATTCAGGACGCACTTCGCGAGCAGGCGCAGAACAAGAACAAGCGGCTCGGTGAAATCCTGATGGGTATGGGTATCATCAAGGAAATTGACTTAACGCGTGCGCTCGCCCGCAAGTTTAACCTCCCGTTGGTCGATCTCGACGAAAACTCCCCGCAACAGTCCGCCTTGGCTCTGGTGCCTCGGCACCTTGTGGAAGGGCTAGGTGTGTTGCCGATCTACTCCGACTCGATGAACTTGATCATCGCCATCGGTGACCCACTCGAATTCCAGGCTGCAGAGGCCGTCCGCATGGTGGACAAGAAGCGCTTGACCGAGGTGCTTGTCGCTCCTTCGCAACTGAAACGTTACGTTGAGCAGGCGTTGGCGTTTCGCGAACCCGCGGCCCTGGCGGCGGGGCCGAAAGAGGAGGTCGTCGATATTCTCAAAGGCCTTGAAGACGAGAACGTCGGCGCCGACACCACGCAAGACAAAGACGAAAAAATCACTGTCGAATCCACGAGCGGCGTCGTTCGGCTTGTGAACAAGATCATTGTCGACGGCTATCGTCGCGGGGCTTCGGACGTTCACTTCGAGCCGAACGGCAACGACCGCCCGATGACGGTTCGATTTCGCGTGGACGGCGACTGCGTGAAATACATTGAAGTGCCGGCGGCGCTACGGCTGTCGTGTGTCGCGCGCTGCAAAATCATGGCGAACCTCGACATTTCGGAACGGCGCAAGCCCCAAGACGGCAAGATTCGCTTCCGTATCGGCGACACCCACATCGAGCTCCGCGTTGCGACCCTTCCCACGGCGCAGGACAACGAAGACGTGGTCATGCGTATTTTGGCGACGACGAAGCCGCAGCCGCTTGGTCAGATGGGGATGAGCGAGCGCAACTTG
>CAMBEV010000048.1 GCA_945865595.1 Nannocystis exedens
CATCGAGTCAAGCGATCGCATTCGGATACGACTCAAGACGGCGATCGTATCGGTTTGACGGGACAACCTGGGTGAAGGCGGCGCCGATTCTCGCGCAGACCTACTACATGGACACGCGTATCTTCGGCCTCGTGTCGGGAGGCAAGGGCACGGCGTGGGCCGCAGCAGGCAACCAGGTCCTTCGCTACAACCCATAGTTCATATTCCTGACAATTCATTTTCATGACGAATCGAGTAGGTGGCCTTCCCCCGATCAAGTGGACAGTCGCTCGCGATGACCGCGGTCGCCGCCCTCGCGCTGCTGCTTCTCCGCGTGCGCGCAAAGCTAAAATCGCCCGCGTGACGCAGACGTGACGTGGCGGCCAGTTGCCCCCGCGCAGCGCCATGCTTACGGATCATCGCAATGGCTCCAGTGTCTGCGCAGTTTGGCGCCCTCCTTGATGCCGCCCTCGATGCAGTCGCGATCGTTGACGCCGGGGGGAGCATCATCGCGGTCAACGGGCGGGTAGAGCCGCTCTTTGGTTACGCGCCAACCGATCTTCTCGGGCAGCGGGTCGAAGTCTTGATGCCGGAACGTTTTCGAGTGGCGCATGTGTCCCACCGGGACGACTACCGTGTGGGTCCGCGCCCGCGGCCGATGGGGGAAGGGCGTCTCAGTCTTTTCGGGCTGAAAAAGGACGGGACTGAGTTCCCCGCCGAGATCAGCCTCAGCCCCCTCGAAACCGAGGAAGGGCGCGTTGTCATTACGGCGATTCGAGACATCTCGGGGCGCCAACAGGCGGAACTGGAACGGTGCGCGCTCTTGAAGGCACAAGAGGCCATCCGCATGCGCGACGAGTTCTTGGCCGTCGCGTCCCATGAGCTGAAAGCGCCTCTCAGCGCGGTGTTGATGCAGGTTGAAACGATCTTTCATCTCACACGAAAGGGCGAAGTAGCGGTTCCCGATCCGCTCGCGAAGCGGCTGCAGGGCATTGCTCGAGGGATGCGACGCCTCAGCGCGCTGGTGGATCACCTCTTGGATTTGTCGCGCATCACGTCGGGTCGTCTCGCGATCCAACGCACAGAAGTCGACCTCTCGGCAACCGCGCGCAACGTCCTTCAGCTCTTTGACGACGAGCTCGCCGGGGCGGGTATCGCTGTGCGCTTGCACGCCGACAAACCCGTCGCCGGACAGTGGGATGCGCTGCGCATCGAGGAAATCATCACGAACCTCATCTCGAACGCGATCAAGTATGGCAGTGGCAAGCCCATTGAGGTGGTGGTGGTGGGCGAGGCTCGGCCCGGCGTTGCAGTGCTCTCCGTCCGAGACCACGGCATCGGTATCGCGCCCGAGCATTACGCGCGCATCTTTGACCGCTTCGAGCGCATCGGTTCCGAACGGCGTGCTGCCGGTTTGGGCCTCGGCTTGTGGATAACCAAGCAGCTCGTCGAGGCTCACGGCGGGACGATACGCGTGTGGAGCGAGCCAGGCGCCGGAAGCCTATTCACCGTTGAATTGCCCCGTGCACCAGGTCCTTCGGCTTCGCCTTCTCAGAACATGACATGAAATCATTGGGCTCAGGACGCCATAGGGAAGGCCCCCGTAGGTGATAACCAGGGATTTGGGCCTCCCCTGTGGGTGCTCGCGGGGTGCGCCGGTCATGCCGCAGCCCCCCCTTCCTTCCTTCGTCGCCCTGGCCCTCGCCCTGGCCCTCGCCGCAGCCCCCGCCGCAGCCCCCGCCGCAGCCCCCGCCGATAGTTCACAACATTGACGATATGGGTCGCGCACAGTTGTGATTGGGTCGGTCCTTCGGGGCATGACCAACCCAATCACAACCGCGCGCTCTCAACTTCCACACCACAGGCTCATTGCGTACCAAGTCGCAGTCGAGCTGCTCATCGCGGTGAAAGCCGCCAAAATCCGCGACACTCACTCGCGCGACCAGGCTCACCGCGCTGCGAAAAGCGCGTGCCTCAACACCGCTGAGGGTGCCGGGCGCGTCAGTCGCGGCGACCGGGCGCGATTGCGGAGCGACTCGTCGCGTTGCTGACTGGGCTCACGCGCGCATAGCCACGCTGGGCTTGGGCCGGGGCTTTGGCTCCGGCTTCGAGCAGGGCCAGGGCCAGGGCAGGGGCGACGAAAGCGGGGATGAGGGCTGGGGCTTGAGGGCAAGCGCGGAGCGCGCGAGGCTCGTGCGTCCCATCCCGAACCACGAGACTCACTGGTGGTAAACGTCCGACACTTCCAAGCGTCACGTTAACCACCGACACTATAAAGCGGCTCGACGAGCGCGAACTGCAAATTACCCGCGACCCGATAGCGCGTCTTTCCGTGCTCGCCAGCATCGCGGACGCGTTCGATAGCGCCGGGATCGCCAAAGAGCTCGCGCACGCGCGAAATCAACACACGCACGCGGTGTTCGGCGTCGGCCGACTCAGGACCGGGGCCACCTGCGGCGCGCAAGATGTCGTCGCCGCTGAGGCCCTCGCGCGCTCTTCGCAATAGCGCAACGACCAGCGGCTCGAGTGCGCGGCGTCTCTCGAGCGAGATTTCGCGGTCACCAATTCGTAACATATGATGTAACGTATCAACGACCAAGTTGGCACTTGCTGTGTTCTGCTTGATGTCGCAGAGCGCGACGCGCGATACGCCGACTGGCGTTGTCACATACACGAGCGCCTCGCCCGACTGGCCTAGCTCGATCGAACTTCCCGGGGGCTCCATTGAACGCTCGAGGGATCGCGTCGACGGGGGCCCCATCGAAAGCAACGAGAGTCGCGACGGCGGAGGCGGCATCGAAGCCATCGATGCGGCGTCGGGGACGGTGAGCACGTGCTCGGCGTAACGAACCACCCGGCTGTCGCCCGAGCGAAGCGCCATGCTCCACAGGTTTGCGGAGCGATCGCGGTCTGGATAAACCCAGCCGTGCTTGTGCCCAAGCAGCGACGCACTCTCGACCCATTCAAGTGCAGCTTGTGAATCGCCGGACTGCTCGGCTGCTCGCGCAGCGGTCATCCACATCAGGCCTGCGAAATAACTGTCGGCACTGGAGCCACCGAACGGCCGCACCAAATCGAGCACGTCGCTGAACCTGCGATCGGCTTCCTCGATCCGCGCTTGCAAGGAGGCCATCGCAATTTCGTGTTCGAGCGAACTGTCTTCGCGCGTGGCTCCTATAGGTTCAAGGCGCTCGAGACGGCCGAACCAGTCGCGTGCATTCTCGGCTCGCCCAAGAATCGCTAGCGCAAGCGTTCGATGAAGCGTCAGCGTGCGACGCAGATTGCGCTCTTGCTCCGACGCGAGGAGCAAGCCTTCGTCGATCGCGTCGAGTGCGACCATCGGTCGATCGGCGAGCAATTCTGCGACCCCCAAGATGTCATAGGCATCGGCTTGTAGCCCGGGCGCGCGAAGTTCAGTCGCAATCGCGATCGCAGCGTGCGCATGCTCGCGCGCTTCGAGATGGCTGCCCGTGATCGCAAGTGCGAACGCCATGTTCGCTTCGGAGGTCAGCGCGACCGGACTGCGAGGAGGCAAGCGTTCGAGCGCGACACGCAGGTGAATCGCCGCCGCCCTTGGATCGCGAAGACGCAAACAGAGGCGCCCCAGGCTCGTGCCAAGGCTCGCCCGGCTCGGTGGATCGTCGAGTCGCTCTGCAAGGTGCTCGGCTAACTTTGCGGTGGCAGACGCTTGGCTTCGCCGTCCCTGCGCGCACTCGAGCTCCGCGCTCAGTATATGATGTTCGACTTGCTCTCGTGTCGCTCCGCCTCGCGCGACCTCATTGAGGATGCGCCCTGCGGCCCGAAGTTCGGCTTCGACGTGCTCAAGCCGCTGTTCAAGAAGGAAGAGCGCGGCCTTCTCGATCGAGAGGCGAGCCGAATCGAGCGAACCATTGCTTGTTGACGGCGCAAGGGACGTGAGCAGCGATCGCGCGCGATCAATGCGGCCGGCTTCGCGCCAAACACGCATCATGCGAACCGCGAGCGGCAATTCGTAACGGGCTCTGCCACCAAAGTTCGCATCCATCCAGCTTGCGACGAACGGGGTATCACCGAGCGCCACTAGCCGATCGACGAGCGCGAGTACGGCCGGAGTCGCATGCACTTCGCCAAACTCGGGTGGAAGCGAGCGCCGTTCAGCGGGCGGCCGCATCGAGCCCGACGGCGAACCGGCAGTCAGTGAGGCCACAGGGAATGGCTGCCTCAACATTCGCTTCCAGTGTGCCACAATTTCGTCTCCGTGTGATCAATTCTCCACAGTCGGGGTGTGAAGCCTTCCCCCTTTGTGCCTCACCTTGAGTATCGTGGCCGGGCCGGAGACAGCGCGATGCCCCAGCTCAACATGGTTCAGGCCATTAACGATGCGCTCGCGCTTGAGATGGCGCGCGACGATCGCGTGGTTGTTCTCGGCGAAGACGTCGCGAAAGTGGGCGGCGTGTTTCGCGTTACGCAAGGACTCTACGAGCGATTTGGTGAGGAGCGCGTGATCGACACGCCCCTCGCTGAGAATGGCATCATCGGCTCCGCGATCGGTATGGCGCTCTACGGCCTCGTCCCCATCGCAGAGATCCAGTTCGCGGATTTCATTTTTCCTGCCTACGATCAAATCGTCAGCGAACTTGCCAAAATTCGTTACCGGTCCGGTGGCGAATACACCGCAAAGCTGGTGATCCGCGTACCGGTCGGTGGGGGCATTCGTGGCGGGCTGTATCACTCACAGTCGCCCGAATCGCTCTTCATTCATGTTGCGGGCCTCAAGGTCGTTGCGCCCGCGACGCCCGCCGATGCGAAGGGACTCTTACTCGCTTCGATTCGCGATCCCGACCCGGTGCTCTTCTTTGAACCGAAGCGCGTCTATCGAGCGGCAAAGGGCGAAGTGCCTGACGGTGACTACGAGATCCCGCTAGGGAAGGCGAAGGTCGTTCGCGAGGGCAAGCATGTCACAGTGATAGCGTGGGGCGCGATGCTCTACGAGGCCATCGCCGCGGCAGATGAAGCCATCAAAGCGGGGGTTGAATGCGAAGTGATCGATCTGCGTACGCTTTGGCCCGTCGATATCGACACGATTGAAGGTAGCGTCAAGAAGACGGGTCGCGTTGTTGTGGTTCATGAAGCGCCTCGCAGTTGTGGCTTCGGTGCCGAGCTCATCGCTCTGATTAACGAGCGTGCATTTCTGCATTTGGAAGCGCCGCCCAAACGGGTCACGGGCTTTGACACGCCTTTCCCGTATCAACTTGAGATGGACTACCTGCCGCTGGCGCATCGTATTTTGCCGGCGGTTCTCGAAACTGCGCAATTCTAGTTACGATCGTTTACGTTTAAATTGGGTGGAGTAGAGATGGCTCGCTGGGAATTCAAGCTTCCGGATATCGGTGAAGGCGTTACGGAAGGCGAAGTGGTTAGTTGGCTCGTGAAGCCAGGTGACGTCGTGAAAGAAGACCAGCCGATGGTTGAGATCATGACCGACAAGGCGACCGTCATGATCACCGCGCCCAAAGCGGGGACCATTCTCGAAACGCGTGGCAAGGTGGGCGGCGTAGTGCTCGTCCATTCGGCACTCGTGGTGTTCGATTTAGCGGGAGGCGCCCCTGCAGCCGCAACCAACGCTTCCTCCGATGGGCCAGCAGCAACCGCGGTGGGTAGCATTCAAGAGTCGCTTCCCGGGGTGGCGAGCCTTGCCGCCGCCGCGCCTCGCGCATCGTCAAGCGCATCGTCAAGCGCCGGAACTAACGCGGGCTATTTCAACGAGAAGCCGCTGGCGACGCCGGCGACGCGAAAAGCAGCGCGCGACCGTGGCGTCGATTTGCGCAATGTTCAGCCGACAGGGCCACAGGGACGGGTCACGAAAGCCGATGTTGAGGGGTTCCACGCTCCTCAAGATGGCACTGCCGCAAACGGAGCGTCGCCGGCTGCGCCGCAAGCCCTTGTTGCGGCATCGCGCGACGCCGTGAAGATTACCGCTCCCACGGCTTCGCAGGCGGCCCTCGAGGAGCGCGTTCCATTTGCAGGAATGCGTCGCAAGATTGCGACCAAGATGGCGCTGTCGACGCGGACCGCGGCGCACTTCACGTTCGTCGAAGAGTGTGACGTGGGTGCGCTCAAGTCCCTTCGTCAGCGCCTCAAGCCGGCGGCTGAAGCGCAGGGCGTTAAGTTAAGCTTCTTGCCCTTCATCGTGAAGGCGACCGTCGCCGCGTTGAAGAAGCATCCAATCTTGAACAGCGCCCTCGACGAGTCGACACAAGAACTCGTCTACCGGAAGTACTTCAATATCGGCATCGCAACTTCGACCGATGCGGGCCTCATCGTGCCGGTCATCAAAGATTGTGACCGCAAGAACATTCTCGACATTGCGCGCGACATCGAACGTGTGGCATCAGATGCGAAAGCTGGCAAGAGTCGCATCGAAGACCTCTCAGGGTCGACCTTCACCATCACATCACTCGGGGCGCAAGGCGGCCTGTTTGCCACGCCCATCATCAACTTCCCAGAGGTCGGAATTCTCGGCGTTCACCAGATCAAAACGAAGCCCGTGGTGCGCGGCGGCGAGATCGTGATCGGCGACGTGATGCTGCTGTCGCTCTCGTTCGATCATCGCATCGTGGACGGCCACGTGGGTGCGGCGTTCGCGTACGAGATCATCGCGTACCTGCAGGAACCGGATCGTCTGTTTCTAGAGATGGTCTAATTAAACCGTGACCCAGACCAAGCGCATCCAAAGCGCCTTGCTTGCGTGGTACCGCGCGAATGCGCGCGATCTGCCCTGGCGTCGCACACGCGACCCGTACGCGATCTGGGTGAGCGAGGTGATGCTTCAGCAGACACGCGTCGATACAGTGATCCCTTATTTCGATCGGTTTCTTGACCACTTGCCTACCGTCGAAGCGCTTGCTGAGGCGAGTGAAGAACGGGTGCTCTCGCTGTGGAGCGGCCTTGGCTATTACCGCCGCGCGCGCATGCTCCACGAGGGTGCGAAGGCGATCGCGGGGCAGCCATTCCCGAAGACGGCGGTGGCCCTTCAAGAAGTGCGCGGCATTGGTCGTTACACGGCGGGCGCCGTTTCGAGCATCGCCTTTGGCGAAGCCTCACCGCTGGTCGATGGCAATGTGGCGCGCGTGTTAGCCCGACTTTTTGGCATCGAAGACGACCTGCGCAAGCCGAAGGGCATGGCGCGTATTTGGTCCATTGCCGAAACTATCGTGGCAGAGGAGGACCCCGGAGCTTGGAACCAAGCGCTGATGGAACTCGGGGCGACCGTGTGCACACCCCGGGCGCCGCGTTGCCTGCTGTGTCCGCTCACACGTGAATGCAAAGCGCGTGAGATGGGACGCGAGGAAGAGTTGCCGATGATGAGCAGAAAGCGTGCGCCCGTTCTGCAGCGCCGAGTGGCCCTCGCGGTGCGGTCCGACAAGGCGGAAGTGCTGCTTGCGCGCCGGTCAGCAGGAGGCATTTTCGCGGGCATGTGGGAAGTGCCGTCGCTCGAGTTGGCGCACGGTGAAGCGCACCATGCAGCGGCCGAACGCCTCGCCGTTTCGGTGGGGGTGAGTGTCGAAGGCCTCGAGTCTTGCGGAGAAATAGTCCACGTACTTACCCATCGGCGACTCGAGGTGACGGTCATGAGGGCACGGCTCCTCAAGTGCCAGGTGCCGCTGCTTCACGCGGAGTACGAGGCTGTGGAGTTCATGTCGCGCGATGAGGGTGTATTGCGCACGAAAAGTACCTATGGGCGCAAACTGATGAAGATGAGCTTCCCCTTGACGCCGGGTAGGCGGTAAATTGTGAGGGCGTGAGCGCCTCGACACTCGTCCCGCAACGAAGCCTGTCGGCCGCCCCGCCGCCGCTTGCGCCCGACGAGGACGACCTCCACGTCCTGGTTGTCGATGACGAGCCGACCCTTCGCTCGAGCTTGGTGCGCATGCTCTCTGCGAAGGGCATGCGCGTGGGGGGCGTCGAAAATGCGCAGTCCGCACTCGACTACCTCGCACGCGAGCAACCCGATGTCGCGTTGCTCGACATGATGCTGCCTGACATGCAGGGGCTCGAGCTTCTTCAGAAACTTCGCGATCGCCGTCCCGACTTGCAGTTCATCATGATGACCGCGCATGCAGACGTGAACGCAGCGGTCGATTCAATGCGCATGGGCGCGTATCACTTTTTGACCAAGCCGTTCCATTCGAACGACGCGGTCGCCCACGCCGTCGTCAAAGCGGCCGAGCACCGGCGCCTCCTCTTGCGGGCGCAAAAACTTGAAGAACGCCTCCTCTCGCAAGCGCGCTTTGGCGAGATCATTGGGACATCGACCAAGATGGCCTCGGTCTACAAGTTAATTGACGGTGTGGCGGCCGCGACGTCGACCGTACTCATTCGAGGCGAAAGCGGGACCGGCAAGGAACTCGTCGCACGCGCCATCCACCAAAATTCTGCACGCGCAACGAAGGCGTTCGTCCCGGTCAACTGTGCTGCGATTCCGAAAGAGCTCGTCGAGAGCGAACTGTTCGGTCACGTCCGCGGAGCCTTTACCGGTGCTCAAACAGCGCGCGCAGGACTTTTCGAGACCGCAAATCAGGGCACGATTTTGCTCGACGAGATCGGCGACCTGCCACTCGCTGCGCAGGTGAAGCTCTTGCGCACGCTGCAAGAAGGCGAGATCAAGCGGGTGGGCTCCGACGATATGCGCTACGTCGATGTTCGCGTGCTCGCTGCGACCAATGTTGATTTGGTGAGCAAAATCGCTGACGGATCCTTTCGACGCGATCTTTACTACCGCCTCAACGTGATTCAAATTGTCCTCCCACCGTTACGTGAACGCGGTGAAGACGTGATGATGCTGACGCATCACTTTTTGCAAAAGTTCGCTGCTCGCATGCAGCGCCCGCTGAAGAAGTTGAGTCCCGAAGCGGTTCGCGCGCTGCGGTCTTATGCGTTCCCTGGCAACGTGCGCGAGCTCGAACACGCGATTGAGCATGCTGTCGTCCTCTCTTCGGGCGACTGGATCGAAGCTTCAGACCTTCCCTTTATCGGCGAGGCGGACCTCGCCCCAGTGCCTGCGGTGTCTGAAACACGCGCGGTCGCCTCATCCCAAATGGGAGGGCTTGACGCGAGCTCTTATGCGGAGCTGCCGTACGCCGAGGCGAAGCGGCGCATCCTCAACGCGTTTGACGATGAGTACACCGCGGAGCTGCTCAAGCGCGCCGATGGCAACCTCAGCGAGGCCGCGCGGCTCGCAGGGCTCGATCGCTCGAACTTCCGCAGGATTATCAAGCGCAAGCACGCGGGCTAGTTTATCTGTTCCATTGACAATGAGGGCAGCTGGGCATACCTCGGCGGCTGCTATGCCAACGTATGAGTATGCTTGTAGCGCCTGCGGCAACCAGTGGGAGGAGCTCCAAAAGATCTCCGAACCCGCCCTCGAGAACTGTCCGAAGTGCGCAGAAAAGACTGCCAAGCGGCTGATTAGCGGTGGCAGCTTTATTCTCAAGGGCGGCGGCTGGTACGCCGACCTCTATTCATCCAAGCCAGCGAAAAGCGGTGGCGGCGGCGAAGCCGGTAGCGATTCAGGTACACCGTCGAAGGAAGGCGGGAGTGGCGATTCGGCCCCTTCAACCCCGACAAAGAAGGGCGACGCGCCCGTGAGCCCGGCAACGGCAGCGGCTCCCGCCACGCCTACAACGAAAGCTGCCCCTGCCACCTCCGGAGGCACGTCTGGAGGCCCATCCGGAGGCAATCGCTCAGGCGGTTCTTCGTCGACGTAATTCCGCGAAAATCAAGGCGTCGGTCTCACCAGCCGAGAGGCCCATCGTTTGGGCAACGCTCTCAATCGCAGCGTTCACGAGCGAGCCGCCGCGTGGCAATTTCGGCGCTTTGGCTTTCGCTGCAAGGAGGCCTCCAAGCACGCGGTGGTAGTGCAGCGTGGCGATCATCCACGGGGGAGCCAATTCGCATGTCGTCACTTGCTCAAGGCGGCGGTTGATCGCGTCGAGAGGCAGCGTGTCGAGCTCGCGCAGTGCACCAGGAAATTCGCGAGCAAGGTCACGCATTTCGCCTCGCATGTGTGATTCGCTCAGCGCCTCCGTGCGCAGCCGTAACATCCGCGCGTACTTTCGCGCGAGTGCAGCCTGAGGACGTTCGTTCACTTGCTTGTCGATAGCCCAAGCGAGCCAGGGGCGGCAACTCGCGGGTGCGGCACACGACACTTTTTTTCGGCTATTCTGTATGGGATGAGCGACAACGAACGCGAGCTTGCAACGCTTCGATGCGAACGTGACGCGCAGGACCACGAGCTATTCGCGCTGTTTGAGCGCCGTATCGTCCTCGCCAAGCGGCTGCGTGAGGTCTTCTCAGGTGACGCGATTCGCACCGAGCGCGAGCTTCGCGACGGTTCGTTCACCCCACGCGAAAACGTGCTGCCTCGCGAGCAGTGGCAGCATCTGCGTCGCGACATCAACGCGGTATGTGCGTTGCTCGGTGCGCCGCTCAAACTTGCCTACGTCGGCGTCGAAGGATCGCCAGCGCATCTTGCGGCGAAAAAGCGATTCGGTGCCGCGCTCGAGCTGAGTCCCGCACGAACCGCTCGCGATGCCCTCGATCTTGTCGAGCGCCGGCAAATCGAAATGGCAGTCGTGCCATTTGAAACAACGAGCGACGGCCTCTTGCAGTCGACCTTGGTCGAGCTCGTACGACGAGAAGTGAAAATCGTCGAGCTGATTGAGCTCCCTCTCGAGCTTCACCTCTTCAGTCAATCTGAGGCGACCTCGATGGTCAAGACAGTTTACGCTACTCCCACAGACCGCGACCTGTGCCTGCATCACTTGCAAGAAAAAGTGCCGGTGCCGATCGTCGAAGTCACAACTGCACGCGAGGCATTCGAGCATGCCTCAAAGTCAGCGGATGCAGCGGCTGTCGGGCCCGATTGGCTCGCCGAAAGCTACGATCTGGACCCACTCCTTCGAGGGGTCGAAGACGAACCGTCCGCGCGTGTCCGATGTGCGGTGGTCGGCCTGCGCCCGTCGAGCCGCACGGGGTCTGACGCCACGTCATTCGTGTTCGCGGTGCGCGATACGGCCGGAGCGTTGCTCGACATCTTGCGTGCCTTCGCCGAACGCGATCTCAACCTGACGACTATTCAATCGCGCCCGATGGACGGCGAAAATTGGTCGTACCTTTTTTTCTGCGAGATTCACGGCCATCCCACCGATCGCGCGCTCGTTTCAGCATTCGAAGACGTCAAGAGGAAGTCGAAGTTCTTCAAGATCCTCGGCACCTTCCGTGTTGAATCAACGAAGTAGTGCGCAGAGCTGAAAGAACGGTCTACCCTCGGGCGTTAGGTAGGGAATGACGAGATCACTGCGCTGTCTTGCACGTTGCTTTGTAGCCGCTTCAACCGCTTTCGCAGCGCTTGCTTGTGGTGGAAACAAGCCCGCCGAAGGACCCACAAACGAAGCCGCTGCGGTCGACGTCGACGCGGATCCGTTGGCGCTACTGCCGTCGGGTGGCATTGCTTACGCGCGCGTTAATTTCACCAACGTTCGACAAGACAAAGCGATCGCCGATGAGGTCGACACCCTCGCGCCTGGCTTTCTTCCGGCCTCTGCCGCAGAATTTGTACCCAGTCGCGATCTGAATGCTGCGGTGTGCACAGCGTACTCGGCCACGGGTCTCGACGGACTGTGCGTGCTTACGGGAACGTTCAAACCCGAGAAAGTTGAGGCCGCGCTTCTCGCTTACCCTTGGGCGCACGTCGGCGACCAAGTGCTCGTCAAGACGGGTTACCAAGGCAAAACGCTGTTCACGCTCGCGAACGTCGGATTCACACTTCTGTCGCCCAAGACGGCGCTTGCGGGCAACGAGGGCGCGATTCGCCGTGCACTCGATCGCATCGCCGACCGCATCGCCGACCGGATCGCCGACGGAAGGCTCGCGCGCACGATCGAACCCTGGGCGCTTGAGACGCTCGAGACCAAAGATGCCGATGCGGTCCTCGTGGTGAATACCGAGTCAGAAGTGGGCAAGGCGGCGAAGCAGCAACTGCCCGTATGGTTGCGCGACTTTCGTGCCGTGCGTGCGATTGGTAATGTGAGGGCTGACAAGGTCAACGTTGCGGTGACCTTCTCATTCGCTGAGCCCGCGCAAGCCGAGCGAGCGGAGAAGGCTCTTTCGGCCGGCGCAAAGCTGTACGCGCTCGGTACGATGTTGGGTCAAGCGCCTTCACTAAACGACTTCGACGTCAAGACGGTCGGCAATGACACACAGGTGCGAGCAACCCTCACGACCGGCGATCTCAGTCAGGCGCTGCGCAAGTTGCCGCGCCAATCGAGGTAGCGCAAAGTAGAACGCCTTCATGTCGACCCTCGTCGTTTCGCCCGCTCTGCGCCCGCTCGTTGGCAGCGTTCCCGTGCCCTCAGACAAAAGCGTGGGGCATCGCGCGCTGCTCTTTGGGGCCATCGCGGACGGGGTCACGCACATCGAGGGATTCGTACCCGGCGGTGACAACTTATCGACCGCGAATGCGCTCCGCGCGATGGGCATCGACATTACAATCGAAGGATCGCACGCGATCGTCAAGGGAGTTGGCCTCTTCGGGTTGAGGGCCCCAGCAGCTTCGCTCGATTGCGGCAACTCAGGCACAACCATGCGCCTCTTGTCGGGCCTGCTCGCGGCGCAGAACTTCAAAAGCACCTTGCACGGTGACGAATCGCTGAGTCGCCGCCCGATGATGCGTGTGCTGGGTCCGTTGCGATCGCGTGGCGCCATCGTCGACGGAACGCCGCATCCGACCAAGGCAGGCGAGGTGACCGCGCCGCTCCACATTGGGCCGCTCGCCGATGATTCGGTTCTGCAAGCGATCGAATACGAGAGCCCCGTCGCGAGTGCACAAGTGAAGAGCGCGCTGCTGCTCTCCGGATTGTACGCGCACGGTGTTACATTTGTACGTGAGCCGCACGTGAGTCGTGATCACACCGAGCGCATGCTCTTCGCAATGGGCGCACCGCTGAAGACCATGGGAACGATGGTCAGCCTTGATCCCGCAGGCTGGAACGGGAAGCTCCACGCGCAAAACTTGGTCGTTCCAGGTGACATTTCAGCGGCCGCGTTTTTGTTGGTCGCAGCGCAACTGGTGGCAGGCTCACGCGTGACCGTGAGGCACGTTGGCACGAACCCTACGCGCACCGGCATTTTGGAAATCATGCGCGACATGCAGGCGGGCATTCACGTTGAAGCGAAGGGCGACGTTGGTGGTGAGCCGGTCGCAGAAGTGCACCTGCACCAAACGCCGACGCTCGTGGCGGGCCGCATCGGTGGCGAAACGGTGACGCGCGCGATCGACGAGGTGCCGATCGCATGTGCACTCGCGGCGCGTGCATCGGGAACAACGCGCATTCGTGACGCAGCTGAGTTGCGCGTGAAAGAGAGCGACCGCTTAGCAACGATGGCGCAGGTACTTCGTCAATTTGGTGTACAATGCGAAGAGTTTCCCGATGGCCTCGACATCGAAGGAACCGACGCGCCGCTCCGAGCCGCCGAGGTGCACAGCCACGGGGACCATCGCATCGCCATGACCGCGGCAGTCATGGGTCTCATTGCGGACGGACCTACACGGATTCGCGATGCCGAGTGCATCATGACCAGTTTCCCGAAGTTCGTCGGAACGCTCCGCGCGCTTGGGGCGGAGGTCGCGGTAGAGGAGTAAGCCCGCCAGGTCACGGATCCGTGTCCGGCGTCGCACTGAACCTACGCCAGCGTTCTTCATCGAGACGCAGTGTCAAGACCTCGGCCTCATACCCGTCGTGCTCCACCTTGACGCGTTGGGCGACGTTATACGTCTTCAGCAGCTCGGCTTCGATCGGGCGCTGAACCGATTCAAACATCGGATACACAACGTAGGTACACTCCAAGGGCGGCGGGCCGCTGAACAGCCAGGGCCTCGAACCTCTTCCCGGTAGCCATCCCTGTCGATCGAAGATGCGGGGCGTGAGCACGTGCGGCAGTTGTCGGCCTTGTGGGTCGAGCGTGCGTCGCAGAGACGCGTCGAGCGGCCCCCACATGCGCCACATGCTCGCTTTGTCGACGATGTATGGAGCACCGACGTTCGGGAGGTTCGGAAGACTCGCGATGATCGCGTTCTGCAAGTGGTGAGTACTGGCGAACTGCAAATTGTAGACGATTTGATCGCGGCCGTAGCCGGCATTCGCGTCCATTTTGTATTGGGTGATGGACGTCATTTGCAACATCGTGTGCTGGCCAAATCGAAAGGTCCCGTAGAGCTTCTTCGAGATGGTGATCTGACACCCAAAATTTGGCCCACCGATTTCGTCGCATACATAAGAGGTTCACGATGGGACGAAAGAGTCAGTTTTCAGAGGCACAGATCATCGGAGCGATCCGAGAGATTGAGGGTGGAGCGAAAGTCGGCGAGGTCGCGC